>JAZQXQ010000174.1:0-2837 GCA_045632965.1 Clostridia bacterium | reverse complement strand
AAAGCGGCAGTCCGGATGGCGAAGCCAGCCGGGTTTGCTTTAGCAAACTGAAAAAGGTGGGTAAAGTCATCGGGGCGAGCTTGCTCGCATCCGTGATCTTTCTCACCTTTTTCATATAGACTGCCGCGACAAAGGAAACAGCCAGCTTCCAATACAAACGCTGCCTTCTTTGTTACTTTCTTGGGCTCCAAGAAAGTAACGTTCTCTTCGTCCTCCTCGTCTCCCCTCGTTCTTTATCCTTCCATTTCCCACAGCGCCCTTTTGCGCTCCACCATCTCATCTACGCGATCAATATACTGCCGGATATCGCTCACATTGAACGCGCGCTGAATATATCCCTTGCGGTCAAACAGCCGCTTGGTGGTCGCGCCCGCGCCCATGGCGAGAATATTGGCTGTCTCTTCCATCATGTCGATGTTGTAAACGCAGGCGTGACCGGGCAGCGCGTAGCCCACATTCTCCTGATTGCCGGCCATGTATTTCTGGCGGTACAGGTAGTAGGGCTGCATGCCGAGGGCATGCGCCGTGTCCGCACCGGCGCGGATCATATCCGCTACCATGTCGCCGTCGGGCAGCGAGGCTTCCCACAGATGCAAAAGGCTCGCGCGCTTGATGGACAGCGTGTGCACCGTCATGCTTTCGGGGGAGAGATTGCGCAGCCAGTCAAGGGTTTCACGGAACATCGTGAGATTTTCGCCCGGAAGCCCGGCGATCAGATCCATATTGATGTGCGAAAAGCCCATGTCGCGGGCGAGATGATAAGCGCTTTCCGTCTGCGCGCAGGTGTGGCGGCGGCCGATTTTTTCCAGCGTCACATCGTGCTTGGTCTGCGGATTGACGGAAATGCGCGTAACGCGCGCGTCTTTGAGTGCCTGCAATTTATCGCGGTCGATAGTGTCGGGACGCCCGGCCTCAACCGTCACCTCGCTGCATTGCTCCATCAGCGGCATGGCGGCAGTAAGCACTCTTCTGAGCAGCGGCGCAGGCAGGGACGTGGGCGTGCCGCCGCCCATGTAGAAGGTGCGCGGGCGCAGATTCTTTTCTTTGAGCAGCGCGATGGACTGCTTGATTTCTTTTTCCAGCGCATCAACGTAGGGCGCAAGCAATTCGCCCTTGCCTACTTCGCCCGAGAGGAAGGAGCAGTACGCGCAGCGCGACACGCAGAAGGGAATGCCGATGTAAATGTCGATTTCATCGCTTTCCGGCCGCGGCAGCGTCTGCTGCACGGTGATGATTTCCTCCATCACGCGCAGCTTTTCGTCGCTTACATCAAAGATGCGCTGCACTTCCTGCAAAGATTCGGCAAGCGACTTGCCCTTTTCTATTTCGGCATAGACAAGGCGCGTGGGGCGAATGCCCGTGAGCGAGCCCCAAGGGGGCGTAAAACCAAAGTGCCGCTTCATCAGCTGATACATGCACAGCTTGGCCATGCGGCGGCGCAGGCGCTTGTCAATCACCTCGTCGCCGGTAAGCGTTGCGCTCTCCTGTGCGTGGCTTTCACCAAGCGCAGCGCGCACGGTGCGCACGTTTCCTTCGATGCTTTCCTCGTGGGTAATGCAAAAATCCCCGCCGGGCTCGTTGACCAGCAGGGTGATATTGCCCATATAAACGCGCAGCACTTCGGCCATGTCATTGGAAAGCTGCGGCGCGGCGGTATAAAGGCTGACGCTTTTCATGTCTGTCAATTCCCTTCGCGGCGGAATACGGCGTCCTCGCCGTGGCCGGGGTAGATATGCACGCTCATGCGCAGGAGCATGCGCAGCGACTGGCGCAGCTGCGAAAAATTGCCGCCGTACAGATCGGTGCGGCCGTAGCCGTGGGCAAAGAGCGTATCGCCCGTAAAGAGGATATCGCCCGCCTGATAGCATACGCCGCCCAGCGTGTGGCCGGGGGTGTGCAGCACGGTAAAATCAATGCCGGCCAGCGAAATCACATCGCCGTCGCTGACCGTGTGCGTGGCGGGGATGCCGGGCTGGGCAGCGTCTGCGGGCGCCATGTTGAAGGCAGCGTTTGTCATGGCGGGCGCGTCTGCTTCGTGCACATAAATGGGGCAGTCCTTCAGCGCCGGCAGGCCGAGAATGTGATCGTAATGCGCGTGGGTGATGAGCACGCCGCAGACGTTTTTGCCGGCAAGTGCCTGCTTCAGCGCGGCGATATCATCGCCCGGATCGATGACAACCACGTCATTTTTGCCGGGCAGGGAGACGACGTAGCAGTTGGTTTCAAGCGGGCCGAGAACGTAGGTGCGGATATCGATCATTGTTTGCTCCGTTAAAAATTCTTTTCGCTGTCAAGGAGGATGGTCACCGGGCCGTCGTTGATGAGGCTGACCTGCATATCGGCGCGGAAAATGCCTTTTTCCACCGTCATGCCGGCCTTGCGCATGCATTCGCAGGTGTATTCGTACAATTCGTTCGCACGCTCGGGGGCTTCGGCCAGAGTAAAGCCCGGGCGGTTTTGCCCGCGGGCGTCGCCCAGCAGCGTAAACTGGCTGATGCACAGCACCTTGCCGCCGATATCGACGACAGAGCGGTTCATTTTGCCGTTTTCGTCCTCAAAAATGCGCAATTTGAGGATTTTGCCGGCGATATATTCGGCGTCCTTTTCGGTATCGCCGGTTTTCACGCCCAGCAGCACCATCAGGCCTTTGCCGATGGCGCCGACGACTTTGTCCTCCACGGAAACGGAAGACTGGGTAACTCTTTGAACAACACAGCGCATAGTATAACCTCTTAATGTGTACTGAAGATCAATAGAGAGGATAACGCGCGTCGCGTCGCGCTACACCTCATCCGGCTCGTTGCACTCGCCACCTTCCCCTTGAGGGAGGCGGAATC
>JAZQXQ010000173.1:0-4722 GCA_045632965.1 Clostridia bacterium | reverse complement strand
GATTGAGCTGATCATCGTCATCAATGCCGATGATATCGAAAAGAATAAGGTGCGCGGCGATCTTGGCATTACCTATGATGCTGACGTGCTCAGATTGATTGACGCTTTCCGCGGTGTTGGCATGTATGTGGGCAGCGTGGTGCTTTCCCGCTTCAATGGTCAGCCGCAGGCTGAGGCCTTCCAGAATCGTCTGGAGTCGCTCGGCGTGCGCGTATACCGCCACTATCCCATCAAGGGCTATCCGGCGGATGTGGATTTGATCGTCAGCGACGAGGGCTATGGCCGCAACGAATATGTGGAGACCACGCGTCCTTTGGTGCTGGTGACGGCGCCCGGCCCCGGCAGCGGCAAGATGGCAGTATGCCTGTCGCAGCTGTATCAGGAGCATAAGCGCGGCGTGAAGTGCGGCTATGCCAAGTTTGAGACCTTCCCGATCTGGAACCTGCCTTTGACGCATCCGGTGAACGTGGCGTACGAAGCGGCTACCGCTGATCTGAGCGACGTGAACATGATCGACCCCTATCATCTGGAAGCTTACGGCGTATCGACGGTCAATTATAACCGCGATATCGAGGTTTTCCCTGTGCTGCAGGCGACCTTTGCCCGCATCTGGGGCGAATCGCCGTATAAATCGCCCACGGACATGGGCGTGAATATGGTGGGCAACTGCATTATCGACGATGAAGTGTGCTGCAATGCCGCCAAGCAGGAGATTATCCGCCGCTATTACAATGCCAAGTGTCAGGAGCGCAAGGGCAACGGCAACGAAAATGAGCTGAACAAGCTGAAGTATCTGATGCAGCGACTGAAACTCAGCGACGCTGATCGTCCCGTGATGGCGGCTGCCCGCAAGCGCGCAGAGGAAACAGACGCCCCGGCGGCAGCCATTCAGCTGGATGACGGCCGTATTATCACGGGCAAGACGAGTTCTCTTCTGGGGCCGTCTGCGGCTATGCTGCTTAACGCCGTCAAGGTGCTTGGCGGCATTGATGACGCCGAGCTTTTGCTGCCGCCTTCGGTCATTGAGCCCGTGCAGGAACTCAAATGCAAGTATCTGGGCAATCATAATCCGCGTTTGCATACCGACGAAGTGCTGGTGGCACTCTCTGTATCGGCTGCGAACAATCCGCATGCTGCGCTGGCGATTGAGCAGTTGAACAAGCTCAAGGGCCTGGAAGCGCACACCACGGTGATTCTGTCGCCTGTGGACGTGAATATCTTCCGTCGCCTGGGCATCAACGTGACGCACGATCCCAAGTATCAGACCTACAAGCTTTTCCATAAATAAGATAAGGCCGCTTGATGCGGCCTTTTTTGAGAGGTAAAAATGATCATTGAGGAGAAATTGCAAACGCCGGTTACCAAGGATTGCGATGTACTGGTGTGCGGCGGCGGCTTTGCTGGTATTTCCGCTGCGCTGGCAGCGGCCAGAATGGGCCGTAAAACGGTTTTGCTGGAGCGCGAGTATTTGCTTGGCGGGCTGGGCACGGCGGGCCTGATCAGCATTTATCTGCCGCTGTGCGACGGTATGGGACGGCAGGTATGCTTTGGCATTGTGGATGAACTTTTCCGCCTGTCCTATTCCATGGGCTGGGAGGCGAAATATCCCGATAACTGGCTGGACAGCGATGATCCTGCCTTGCGTAATGAAAACACCAAACGGTTGCAGATACGCTACAATCCGTATCTTTTTGTCATGCTGGCGGAAAAGCTGCTGATCGAAGCGGGCGTTGAGATACTTTATGGCACGTATGTTGTTGGCGCTGTGCGAGCGGGAGATAGAATCAGCGCGGTGATTGTGGAGAATAAGTCCGGGCGTCAGGCAATTGCCGGCAAATCTTTTGTCGATACAACGGGCGACTGCGACATAGCGCACTTTGCCAAGGCGCCGACCGAAACTTTCAAGCAGGGCAATATTCTGGCGGCGTGGTATTATTTCCTCGGGCAGGCAGGATATGATCTGAAGATACTGGGAAATTCGGATATTCCCGATGAAGAAAAGCTGCAGCCCGGGGCAAAGGTGGTCAAAAAGCTGGTGCCGCAGCGCTTTACGGGGCTGGACGGCGATGAGCTTTCGCAGATGATGCTTATGTCTCATCGTGCGACGCTTCACGACATCATCGAAAAGCGCAAGGATGATCCAAGCGTTGTGCCGACCTCGCTTGCGACTATTCCGCAGATCCGCATGACGCGGCGTATTGCGGGCGAATATGAGCTGAAAGAAGCGCAGTGCCATACGTATTTTGCCGATTCTGTCGGCCTTGTGTCCAACTGGCGCAAGCGCGGCCCGGTGTATGAGGTGCCGTTTGGTACGTTGTACAATAAAGAAGTTAAGAATCTGATTGTTGCCGGGCGCTGTACATCGGTGGATGAAACAATGTGGGATATCATGCGCGTGATTCCCTGCTGCGCGGTGACGGGACAGGCAGCGGGCACGGCGGCTGCCATGACGGATGATTTTGCGACATTGGATGTAGCGAAATTGCAGGAAGAACTGCGCAGGCAGGGCGTAAAATTGCACGAAAATGAACTGTAATAAACAAAAACAGCAATCCATAACGGATTGCTGTTTTTGTTTACTCAAATTCCTGGCGAATGGTGAAATGCTTGGGGAGTTTATCGATGTGATTTTTGATGAAGATGGGATAGAGGTATGCCTCTTTCACTTCGTCAAAGGTCAGCCACTCGAACACGTGCTTTTTGTTGGCTTCTACGCCTTCGAAGCTGCGCATATCCGTCGGAATCGACGTGCCGCTGATGTCCATCAGATAATAGATGCACAGTTCATGGAAGCGATCCTTCGTGACGTCTTCCACAAAGAAGCCCTGATTGAGCCATAGTGCACGATCAATGCGCGCTGTTACACCCAATTCTTCCTCGATCTCGCGGATGATAGCGTGCTCAGCTGTTTCATGCAGTTCCACACGGCCGCCGGGGAGATAGTAGTAGGGAGAGCAAAAATCCTTCATCGCAAGCAGCCTGCCCTCATGGATGATCACGGCGCATACGCGGTAATTGAAGCGACCATCGGGCGTCTTAAGAACGATATCCATAAAAATGGATCAGCCTCCTTAATATATAAAGAATTTTTTAGGGATGCAGCACGGTGCCGCAGGGATCGCCGTCGATGACCTTGAGCACGTTTTCGGGCTCGGAGAGGCCAAATACGCGCACGGCGGGGATGGCCTGCTCGCTGAGCATGGCGAAGGCGGCGGTGTCCATCACGCGCAGCCCCATGGCCAGCGCATCGGCATAGGAGATATCCTTGATCAGCGTGGCGGTGGGATCCTTGTGGGGATCGGCGGTGTACACGCCGTCGATATTCTTGGCCAGCAGCAGCGCGTCGGCCTTCATTTCGGCGGCACGCAGCACCACGGCGGTATCGGTGGTAAAGAAGGGATTGCCCGAGCCGCCGGCGAAGAAGGTGATCTTGCCTTCGCTCATAGCCTGACGGGCGGACTGCACATTATACGCTTCGCACACGCGGGGCATGTCGATGGCGGAGAAGACAACGGCCTTGGCGCCGCAGCGTTCCACAGCATCGCGCATGCACAGGCAGTTAATGACGGTGCCCAGCATGCCCATGTGATCGGCGGTGACGGCGTCCATATCCTTGGACTGACGGCCGCGCCAGATATTGCCCGCGCCGATGACAACGCCAAGCTCCGCGCCGCTCTTTGCGATATTCGCCAGCACCTTGGCCACGCGCATGATCATATCCTGATCAAACAGCTTGCCGCCTTCGCCCAGGGCTTCGCCGCTGAGTTTGAGAATGATGCGCTTATAAGTAAGAGCCATAACAATTACCTCCGTAAATCAGGGGATTAGGGGATGGTATGAAAAGAGGCGGACGTTTTACGCGTCCGCCTCTTGGGCTGTTAGGCCTTCTTCGCGGTCATTTCGGCGATTTCGGCAGCCAGGTCGCTCTGCTTCTTTTCGATGCCTTCGCCCAGCTGATAGCGGACGAAACGACGAATGGTGGTCTTCTCACCGGTAGCCAGAGTGGCTTCCTGCAGCAGCTGAGCGATGGTGATGTCGGGGTTCTTGACGAAGGGCTGATCCAGCAGGCAGATCTCCTTGCAGAACTTCTCGACGCGGCCTTCCACGATCTTTTCGATGATCGCAGCGGGCTTCTTGGCGTTCTTCTCATCGTTCATGATCTGCTCATGAGCAATGCGACGCTCTTCTTCAATGCGGGCAGCGGGAATTTCTTCCTTGCTGACATATTCGGGAGCGGCGGCGGCGATGTGCATGGCAACATCGTGGCACAGGGCCTTGAAGGTGTCGGTCTTGCCTACGAAGTCGGTTTCGCAGTTGATCTCGACCATAACGCCAACCTTACCACCCATGTGGATGTAAGAATCGACAGCGCCTTCGGCGGCAACACGGCCGGCCTTCTTGTTAGCGGCGGCCAGACCCTTTTCGCGCAGGAATTCGATAGCCTTCTCCATGTTGCCGTCGTTGGCAACCAGAGCCTTTTTGCAGTCCATCATGCCGGCCTGCGTACGCTCACGCAGTTCCTTAACCAGGGCAGCGGTAACTTCAGCCATTGGAATGTACCTCCTAAAATGATGTTTATGTTAGGGGATAGGAATTACTCAGCTTCGACAGCTTCGCCGTCCTGAGAACCCTGCTTGCCTTCGAGGATGGCGTCGGCCATCTTGCCGGCGATCAGCTTGACAGCGCGGATGGCGTCGTCATTGCCGGGGGTGACGTAGTCGA
>JAZQXQ010000172.1:0-2625 GCA_045632965.1 Clostridia bacterium | reverse complement strand
GCCAGCGCAGGACAAAAATGCCTGCGCTGTGAAAATATCCTGCAAAAGATGCCGGTTGGCGGGCGAGGCAGCGCGTATTGCCCAATCTGTCAGCCGCTTGACGAAAAAGACTGAATGCGATAACATGCTGATATCACCTTTGGAGGAATAGAAATGAAAAAGATTGCCAGTTTTACCGTGAACCATGATACCTTGCAGAAGGGCATGTATATTTCCCGTATTGACGGCGATGTTGTGACGTATGACATCCGCATGAAGCTGCCCAACGGCGGCGATTATCTCAATAACGGCGCCATGCATACGTTTGAACATCTGTTTGCCACCTATGCGCGCAACAGCGCATGGACGGAACAGGTGATTTATGTGGGGCCGATGGGCTGCCGTACGGGCTTTTATTTCCTGGTGCGCGACGGGATGACGCATGATGAAGCGCTCAAATTGGTGCTGGAGGCTTTTGTTTTTATTGCTACCTTTGACGGAGAAATCCCCGGCAATAAAAAGCACGAGTGCGGCAATTATCTTGAGCATGATCTGCCCGGTGCCAAGGCTGTGGCGCGCGATATGCTCTTTGTGCTCAAGGATTGGAACGAAAGCAAAATGCACTACGAGGCGTGATGATATGAAACTGATTTCTTGGAATGTAAACGGCATCCGCGCGGTGCTGGAAAAGGGATTCATGGATGCATTCAATGCGCTGGATGCGGATGTGTTTTGCCTGAATGAAACAAAAGTGCAGCCGGGACAGGTGGAACTTCAATTGCCCGGCTATCATCAATACTGGAACTATGCCGAAAAGAAGGGCTATTCCGGCGTGGCGATCTTTACGAAAAGAGAGCCCAAAGAAGTGCGCTATGGAATCGGCATTGAGGAGCATGATCATGAAGGACGCGTGATTGCGGCGGATCTTGATGATTTCTGGCTGGTAGCCGTCTATACGCCCAATGCGCAGGACGGGCTGAAGCGCCTTGATTACCGCATGCGCTGGGAGGATGATTTCAGGGATTATCTTAAAAAGCTGGAAGCGGATAAGCCGGTCATTGTCTGCGGCGATCTGAATGTGGCCAAGGAAGAGATTGATCTGAAAAATCCCAAGACGAATCGCAAAAATGCCGGCTTTACAGATGAAGAGCGCAATAAAATGCGTGAATTGCTGGCGAGCGGCTTTGTCGATACCTTCCGCTATCTGCATCCCGAGGAAGAGGGGGCGTACTCCTGGTGGTCGTATCGCTTCCACGCGCGTGAAAAGAATGCCGGGTGGCGCATTGATTATTTCCTGACAAGCGAAGCGCTGAAGGACAAAATCGCCGCGGCCTGTATTCATCCGGAGATCTTCGGCTCGGATCATTGTCCGGTTGAATTGGTATTGTCTGAATAACAATTTACATCGCGATGGCAGAAAAAGTCACTTTCTTGTTGACATTTTGTAATAAATTTGATATAAAAAAGATGGATTTGTTTATAATTCACGTTTGTCTGCCTTTGGCAGATGGAAAGGTGTCTTTATTATGGCCAAGACGAAGAAGAATGCTTATCGCTCTCTGATTGCCTGGATGCTGGTGCTGATGGTGCTTTCTGTACTCGCTGTCGCGGGTTATATGATGACAACCAATGCGCTTAAAGACCGTGAAGCCAAGCATGCGCAGGAAGTGGCGGATATCAATAAGCAGCTGACCGACGAATATAATGCCGCTGTGGCTGAAGCCAAGCGTCTGGAAGAAGATGCGCAGCAGGCTGCCGTTCAGGCGTGGCCCACGCCTGCTCAGTCCGGCTGGGATGTGCTGGATGTGAGCGCGCATGCTGTCAGCAAGGGTAAGGATGTAAATGTTACCCGCCGCGAAATGCTGGAAGGCGGTTTGCTGCTGGTGAACCGCTGGCACCTGATGCCCGCTGATCTGCTGGATGAATACATGGTCAGCGTCAATCAGTACAGCCGCAGCGAAGACGCCGAAAAGACGGAAAAGCTGCCCACGGAGAACGCTGCGGTTTCTCTTCAGGTTCCTGCTGTTGAAGCGCTGATGAAGATGTATTCTGACGCGCGTGCTCAGGGCCTGGATATGGACAGCATTATTATCCAGTACGGCTACCGCACTATGGAAGAACAGTCCGAACTGTGGAATAATACGATTGAAAAGTATTCTTCCCGTTACAGCGGTGAAACGCTGACCGAAAAGGCGCGCGTTGAAACGGCCTATCCCGGCTCCAGCGATTATCAAGCCGGTCTGTCTGTTTATCTTTACAACTATAAGAGCGGCGACAAGGCGTTCACCAGCACGCCTCTGCATGAGACGGAGCAGGGCAAGTGGATTTACAACAACTGCTGGAAGTACGGCTATGTTTTCCGTTTCCCCGTGCAGGGCTTCCCGTATGAGGATACGATTGACAAGTCTTACAAGACCGGCATCAATCTTAAGAGCCACAAGGTTTATCGCTATGTAGGCGAGGCGCATGCGGCCGCGATGAATGTGCTGGGCTTCTGCCTGGAAGAGTATGTGGAATATCTCATTGAGCATCCGCACATTGCCGTTTACGAGGACGGCACGCTCAGATATGAAATCTATCGCATGGAAGGCGGCTATAGCGATACCGCGGTGAATATCCCCAACGGCGCTGCTTCCTACAGCGTAT
>JAZQXQ010000171.1:0-2151 GCA_045632965.1 Clostridia bacterium | reverse complement strand
ACCACGATATCGGGCATGTGGTCGGCTTCATTCTGCATCTTTTTGTTGTAGCCGGCGATATTGCGCACGCCCGTCTGCTGGAAGCGGCGATAGCGATCGCCCATCTCCTGCACCACCCAGTCAAGGGCGGCAGCGGCCTTCTTGGGATCGCTGACCACCTCGGTCAGCAAGTGCGGAATGCCGTTGTAGGGCTGCAGCTCAACGAGCTTGGGGTCGATCATCAGCATGCGCACCTGCTGGGGCGTGGCGCGATAGAGGATGCTCATGATGATGGAGTTGATGCACACCGATTTACCGCTGCCGGTAGCGCCGGCGATAAGCAGGTGCGGCATGTCAGACAGATCGCAGATGATGGGCGTGCCCGTGATATCCTTGCCCATCGCCACCGCCGTGGGCGAGGGATTCTGCCGCATGGCAGGGCTGTCGAGCACTTCCTTGAAGGTCACCATGCTGACCTTTTTGTTAGGCACCTCAATACCCACCAGCGACGTGCCGGGGATGGGAATCTCCAAGCGTACGCCCACGGACTGCATGGTCATGGCCAGGTTGTTGGAGATGTTATTCAAACGGTTTACGTTCACGCCGTCGGCAAGTTTAAGCGCAAAGCGCGTGATCGCCGGGCCGTGCACAACATAAGACACCTTGGCGTCGATATTGAAGGAGGCCAGCGTATGCTCCAGCAGCGCGGCGCGTTCGTTGTCCTCCGCCGTGTTGTCCGTCAGCTGCTTTTGCGGGTCTTTGAGCAGCGTCAGCGGAGGCACGCTGTAATCGCCGCTGACGGCGCGCATGGCTTCCTTGCTGTGCTTGACGGCAAAGGGATCCTCGCGCGGCGCTTCCTCATTGCGCGGATTGATGGCAATGCGCTTGCTGCCAAGATCGACGGCGGGATCGGTATATACCTGCTTGATTTCCCCCGTCGCATGGCTGCCGGAGCGCACGGCGCTTTTCTTTTCGGGCGCGGGCGCCGCCTGCACGGGCGCTTCAAAGCGCTGCTGCTCGGCAACGGGCGCCACATAGGGCTTTGCAGCTTGCGCTTTGATTTCTTCATCGCTCAGCCACGGCACATCGCTATCTTCCTGCTTCTGCACAGGCGCAGCAGCGGCAGGCTGCGTATCTGCCTGCTGCACTTCGGCATGGCGGGCAGCGCGGCGCGTCGTGCGCTTTTTCGTTTCCTGCACGGGCTTGTAATCATCGCCCACAGGAATATGCTCTTCATACAATACGCCGCTTTCCACCGGCACAAAGCCGCGATCCTCGGGCGTAACGGGCGGATAATCCTCATACTGCTGGCGCTCATCCACCAGATAACTTTCCTCCACATCGCTTTGCACGCTGGTGCTGCGGGTGTAGGTCACCTGCTGCTGGGGAATGAGCGGCTCCACCTGCACGTGCTGACGCGC
Source organism: Clostridia bacterium (assembly GCA_045632965.1). GTDB lineage: Bacteria > Bacillota > Clostridia > Christensenellales > Aristaeellaceae > SFMI01. The sequence continues at coordinate 751 of JAZQXQ010000171.1, read as the reverse complement.
AGGCTGCTGGGGCTGCGGCGCGTATTCGGCTTCGTCATATTCCTCCGCCGGCGCATGATTCTTTTCATCGCGGCGAACATTGACATTCTTCCACATTTCAAAGGGATTGAGGCGCAGGAGAATCAAGAGCAGCAGCAATTCCACCGCGCACAGGATAAACGCGCTGCCGGCGGTACTGAAATACGTGCAGTACAGCGGAAAAGCGATCAGCATGCCCAATAAGCCGCCGCCCGCCAGCATGCCGTTATTGAAGGCGCGCAGATTGTACGCGCCCACCAGATACGCGCCGTAGGAGGTATGATCCGTCAGGCCCAGCCAGTTTTTATTGCAGTTGGCCACATAGTTCATCAGCGTCTGATCGCCGATCTTGCTCCACAGCGAGAAAATGGCCAGCAAAATCCAGTACATCGCCAGCGCAAAGAAAAAGGCTCTGCCCGATACGCGGCGCTTGGAGGACATGCACAAAAGCCCGCCGCCCCACAGCGAAAATACCGGCAGCAGCGTGCACAAAGTGCCGCCCAGGCCATGCGCCGTATCCCGCAAAAGCTGCAGCGATACAAAGGCCGAAGATGTATTGGCAAGCAGCGCCAGGCCCCAGCCGCAGCCCAGGGCAAGCAGCATGCACCCAAGCGTCATCCGCACAGGGCCTCCGCGCCCGGTGGTTGTGATCTGCTGTTTTTTGCTTTGCGCCATGATTTCCTCCTTGGTCTCAGCGGCTGATTTCCGCCGCAAACAATATATCGTTTATGTC
>JAZQXQ010000170.1:0-1826 GCA_045632965.1 Clostridia bacterium | reverse complement strand
TCGGTCAAAAGCGCTTCCTTCTGCTCAATCATGACGGTCTGAGTATCCGATACGATCACCACGTTTTTCGCCCCGGCCGAGGCATAGCGGGCGGTATCCTTGCCGGGGTTATCCATCTGCACCTGATGGTGCGTATGCTTGATGACCCCCGCTCTCACGCCCTTTTCCGCCAGCACGGGAAGCAGTTTTTCAATCAGCGTCGTTTTGCCGCTGTTATGCCAGCCAACGATGCAAATTGCCGGTACGCTCATACGTTTATACCCCCACTACAATCAAAATCATCACAGCCGCGCCGGCTGCAAACACCAAATAATCGCTCTTTTTCATCCTGAGGCGGCGCATGCTCGTGCGCTTGTCCATGGCGCGGAAAGCGCGCGCCTCCATGGCGACAGACATCTGCTCCGAGCGCTGAATCGTGCGCGCCACAATGGGCACCATCACGCTCAGATACGTTTCCAGTTTCTTTTTCAGCGGCAGGTGCTTTAAATCCACGCCGCGCATTTCAACGGCGCAAAGCACATCCCGCGCTTCCTCCCGAAGCGATGGCAAAAAACGCAGTCCCGCCATGATCATAAAGGCAATTTCATACGGCACACGCCACTGAATCAGCCCCAGCAAATAATCGCGCGCATCGCCGGAAAGCACAATCAGCGCCGAGAGCATCACGACAAACAAGCGCATGGAAACCAGCGCCGCCGTTTCAATGCCGCCCCGCGTGATCAGCGTAACACCGCCGATTGCAATCAGCGCCTCGCCCGCTCTGTTGAACACCGCCTGCAATACAAACAGGCTCATGAGCAGTTTCATTGCCGCGCGCAGGCGATAAAACATCTGCTTTGCATCCATGCCGCCAAGCAGCAGAAAACCAAAGGCAAACAGCAATAATAGCGCCGTTTCCGTTAGATTGCGGCTGATCACCGACAGCGTGGACAAAAGGATCAAAAGCGCCATTTTGACGCGCGCATCGACATTTTCAAGCCGGAAGATCATTTGCCCATCGCCTCCTCCCGGTCGCACACACCGTCGATAAACGCCCGGTCGTGGCTGATGAGCGCGATGCCGCACTGCTTTTCTTTTTTGAGCATCAGAAGCGTATCGCGCAATACATCGCGCCGCTTCATATCAAGGCCGTTCGTGGGCTCGTCCAGCAAAAGATAATCCGTGCCCATACTCAGGATGCAGCTGATCACCACCCGCTGCTTTTCGCCCTGGCTGAGCGTGCCGGGAAAGGCCTTGCGCAAGTGCTCAATACCCATCAAATGCAGATATTCTTCCGTGATCTCATTGATTTCTTCTTCGCCCTTTTGCAGATTGCGCAGCCCGAAGGCAATTTCGTTTTCCACCGTATCGCAGAAAAGCTGCCGCCCCGGCTCCTGAAAAAGATACCCCACCCTTTGCCCGATAGCAAACAGCGACATATCCTTCGTATCCTGCCCGTCGATGACAATGCTGCCGCTTTCGGGCCTATGCATCCCGGCAATCAGCCGCGCCAGCGTCGTTTTACCGCAGCCGTTCGCGCCGGTCAGGGCGACAATCTCCCCGCGGTCAAGCGTAAAATGCACGTCCTGCAAAATATATTTCTGCGTTTTGGGATAGCGGAAGGAAATATTTCTGACCTTAATCATATCCGCCCCTCCTGCAAACGCACGATGCGCGCTCCCTTGGGATAGAGCGAGGGATCATGCTCGATGATGATCAGCGTCTTTCCCTCTTCATGCAGCCGCTCAATCGTGTCAAACACCATCTCGCGCCCCGGCTGATCAAGGCCCGTCATGGGTTCATCCAGCACCAGTACCGGAGGATTGAGCATCAGCGTCGAAGCGATC
>JAZQXQ010000169.1:0-4108 GCA_045632965.1 Clostridia bacterium | reverse complement strand
GAGCGAGCAAGTTTCCGTTGATCGTGAAGAAATCATGCGCCGCGCTATGCTTCTGCGCGAAAAATACAACCTGCACGATTACGCCGGCGAACCGATGGAGTTTCACCCCACCGGCGCGCTCACCTTCCCCGTCCTTGGCACTGCCGCCAAGATCGAGGATAAGCTTTCCTACGATCCCGACCGCCAGAAGCGCCGCGTGATGTACCCCTTCGTCAAGGAATTGTTCCACGACTACAATGTCATGATCGGCGGCTCGTCCTCCTTTGACATGGTGCCCGGCCGGTACGGCAAGCTCAACGCCCTGCGCCGCTATCTCAAAATGAGCGGACTGACGGAAGATGAAGTGATCTACTGCGGCGACGACTACCACGAAGGCGGCAACGACTACGATGTATACGCCGGCGGCGTGCCCTTCATCAAGGTGGATGACTTTGAAAAGCTGGAAGACATATTGACCCAAAACGGCCTGCTGTAAATATCAAAAGGGAAAGTGTGCATACACCTTCCCTTTTTTCGTGCTATCAACGAAAAAACCTGACTCCCTTTCGGGAATCAGGCTTTCCTGGCGGAGAGTTAGGGATTTGAACCCTAGATACGCTATCAACGTATACACGATTTCCAGTCGTGCGCCTTAGACCACTCAGCCAACTCTCCATGATGACTGCTGCTCATCAGCAAGGGATACTATATCACATTTTTTTCCGCTCGTCAATGCCTTTTTTCCGCAAAAATGTATACTTTTTTCCCGCCCGCCTCATGCTACCTTTCAGGAGGCGAGAAAATGCAGCAATACCGCACTGATCTGGCCATGGAGCGCGTCAGTGATTTTGGCCCCATCAATGGCGTACGCGTGGAAAATGCACAGCTGGGCATATTTTCACGCAACATCGTGCAGATAGAATCAGAGGACGCCGCAGCGCAGTTGCAAAAGCCCCGCGGCCAGTATATCACCTTTCATACCCGGCAGCTGAAATTGCTCTCGCAGGAGGAAAAGGCGGATCTGTCCGCACTCGTGGCGCAGAGCCTCACGCACATGCTGCCAAAGGAAGGCAGTATCCTTGTCGTGGGTCTTGGCAACCGGCGCATCACTTCTGATGCGCTTGGCAGCCGCGTAACGGAAGCCGTGCTGGTGACGCGCCATTTGAAAGACGTGCTCTCCCCCTCGCTTCTGGGACGGCTGCGCAGCGTATGTGCGCTGTCGCCCGGCGTTCTTGGCGTGACAGGCATGGAAACCAAGGATATCGTGCGCGGCGCGGTGGATCATGTAAAACCCGCCGCCGTGATCGCCGTGGACGCGCTCTCCGCCCGCGAATGCGCGCGCATCGGCGCCACCGTGCAATTGACCGATACCGGCATTCAGCCGGGCAGCGGCGTGGGCAATCACCGCGAGGGCCTGACAAAAGAAACGCTGGGCGTGCCCGTGATTGCCATCGGCGTGCCGCTGGTGGTGTATACCGCCGTAATCGTACGCGACGCGCTTGGCATCCTGCTGACGGATATGGAGGACGATGCAGAAAGCCGCGAGGCCGCCGCCGAAAGCCTGGTGCAGCGCATATTAAGCGAAAGCATCGGTGAAATGGTAGTCACCCCGCGGGAAATCGATGAATTGGTGGCGTCGCTGTCACAGATCATCGCCCTGGCCATCAACATCGCCCTGCAGCCCCGCTTATCCCGTCAGGAGATTACCATGCTCACGCATGAAACCATGTGAAGCCGCATACATATAATCAGTATCTTTTCTTTCGGGAGGTCTGATTGTATGCTGCATTCTTTCAGATATCACGCTGTCCGTCTTCTGACGGGCAGCTTTATGCTGCTCATTTTGCTTTGTCCGGCGCAGGCCTCCATGTTTTCCGATGCCGCACCCACGCCTTCCGCGCCGCAGCCCTCGCCCACCGCCTCCCCAACGCCAAGCGCCGTCCCCGGCTTCACCCTTGAAATCGTCACAGCCAAAGATACGACCGATGCATCCCCGTTCCGCGTATTGATTTACCATACCCACACCTATGAAGCCTTCACCGCCACCGAGCAGTATCCTTATACCTCCTCAGAAAAATGGCGCACCGTCAACGCCCAGCGCAATGTCGTGGCGCTGGGAGCCTGCCTTGCCGATCTTCTCACCAAAGCCGGCGTATCCGTCACCCACGATACCACCGCCTTTGAGCCGCCTACGCTTTCAAGCGCCTATGAGCGCTCGCTTGCCATGCTGGAGGAGCGCGCGCAAAACGGCGAAATATACGATCTGTATATCGATCTGCACCGCGATGCCTATTCCGAAAACAACGGCCCCAATACCGTAGAAGCAGACGGCGAAAAGATCGCCCGGCTGATGTTCCTTGTCGGCAAAGGCACGGGGCAGACAGGCGCAGGCTATGACATAAAGCCCGATTTTGAAAGCAATCATACCGTTGCCCAGCTGCTCACCAACCGCTTGAATATGCAATTGGAAAATATCTGCCGCCCCGTCAAAGTGAAATCCGGCCGCTATAATCAGCATGTCGCGCCCTGCTGCGTACTGATTGAAGTGGGCAATAACCTTAATACTTTGGAAGAAGCCCTGCGCGCCATGCCCTATCTTTGCAACGCCATCTGCTCTTTGGCCGACGGACAGATCGAATAGTTGATAATTCCGCCAAATGGGCTTATAATATAGAAACAAAGCTTTCATCCCGCGGAGGATTACCATGCAAAAGAATGCGCCTATCGGCATTTTTGACAGCGGCAGCGGCGGTATCAGCGTATTGCGTACCGCCCTGCGTATGCTGCCCAACGAGCGTTTTTTATATTACGGCGACACCGCCAACGCCCCTTACGGCACCAAATCCGAAGAAGAAGTCATCGCTTTGGCCAAGCGTGTGGCAGAGCATCTGCTCAGCCTCGGCTGTAAGGCGCTGGTCATCGCCTGCAATACCGCCACCTGCGCTGCCGCCGCCACGCTGCGGGCCATGTATCCCGATCTGATCATCATCGGCATGGAGCCCGCTCTCAAGCTCGCGCACGATCTGCGGCCCGAGGGCGATATTCTCGTGCTGGCAACGCCCGTCTCCCTTTCTTCCAATAAATACCGTCTGCTCTATACTGCCTACGGTGAGCATGCGTATTCTCTGCCCTGCCCGGGGCTGATGGATTTTGTCGAGCGCGGCGATATTGACAGCGAAGAGCTCAGGCATTATCTGACGGACAAGCTTTCGCCTCACCTTGCCGGCGGCAATATCCCCGCCGCCGTGGTGCTGGGCTGCACTCATTACGTTTTTCTCAAAAAAACCATTCAGTCGCTCGTGCCCAAAGAAACGCTCGTCCTTGACGGCAACGAAGGCACCGTGCGCCAGCTGGGGCGCAGACTGATGCAGCAGGATCTGCTTTCCGACGCAGTTCCTTCAGGTTGCCGCGCCCAATTATCCACCTCCGGCGACGGGGAAGCGCTGCAACTGATGCATCATCTCCTGCAGCTTCCTGAGTAATTCTGTCCTATTTTTGTATTAAAAGGGATTTTTTTGGTCAAAACAGCTTGCCAAGCTACCATATATCTGTTAAAATTGATATTGTGCTTTAGGTTCGTTGAATAATACATCGTTACCAAATAAAAAAATGGCACGATTATATTTTATTAGGGGGAACTGACAATGGCTGATTACAAAACGAAAGACATCCGCAACATCGCCCTCCTGGGTCATGGCGGCGAAGGCAAAACGACTCTGGTTGAGTCCATGCTCTTCGCTGCTGGCATTACCGATCGTCAGGGCAAAGTAGAAGACGGCACCACCGTGACCGACTTTGAGCCCGAAGAGATCCGCCGCAAATTCTCCATCAGCGCCGCCTGCGCGCCCGTTGACTGGAACGATAAGATGCTCAACCTCATCGACGTGCCCGGCTACTTCGATTTCGTTGCCGAGCAGGCCGGCCCGCTGCGCGTGGTCGAAACCGCCTGCATCGTTGTCAACGGCGTGACCGGCTTCTCCGTCGGTGCTGAAAAGGCCTTCAAGAATGCTGTCAAGCACGGCGTTGGCCGCATGTTCGCCATCAACCAGATGGACCGTGACCATGCCTCCTTCGACAAGGTCACCCAGCAGATCCGCGAGCGTCACGGCTCCTGCGTCGTGCCCGTGCT
>JAZQXQ010000168.1:0-3702 GCA_045632965.1 Clostridia bacterium | reverse complement strand
CAGGGGCATGCTCATAGAACGCCAGAACAAACCCATGGTGAATATCATCATGATGACAAACCTTCATAAGCTCCGGCCCCAGATGGGTGGAACAGAGATCCTCGGGGGTATGCGCCATCAGGCGATACCTCAGCGATTTATGAACCACATCCACCAGCTCTGAGTGTTCAGGGCCGAACATCGACGGCCGGGTAACCAGCACCTGCTCGCCCACCCCGTTCAAAAGGTCTGCATTTCTCGGCAGAAGCGGACGGATCAGATCAAAATGCTCCACAATAACCCGCTTTCCGAGCCCCACCCCGTCCATGATGGCTTCAGCCAGAATGTGCGGCTGCGTAAAGCCCATTTCAAAGCGGATATCCAGATGATAGGTATGCGGCGTATAGAAGCCATGCTCCTCGGTGACGTCGAGAATCGGCAGCGGGCGCACATTCACGCCGTCGTCGTCGTTCGTCAGCTCCATGCCCGGGAACATGCCGTGAATCAGCGCGCTCTTGCCTGATCCGGCGTCTCCGATAAAGCCGATCAGCCGGTCATAGGGGCTTAAATACATCTGCCCCATCTGCATGCCAAGATCATACATGCGCGCGCGGCCGCGCGGCGCAAAGTACGCGGTCTGGATCAGGTTTCGCTGCATTCGCTGTGAATACGACATAAAATTTCTCCTTTGATGGCGTGAAGCAAGGTGAGGGTGCTCGGGGGGAGACAGGCGCTTAACTGATCAAATTTTTCGTCTTTGATCAGCTGGCGCACGCGCGAGGCGCTGATAATTTGATCGCCAAGCATTTTGCGGGGAATCTCTACGGCCTGGACGCCGTACTGCGGCAGCAATTGCAAAAGCGTTTGGTTATACTGCGCGGTGACCGTGCATGCAGGCTCCGTGCCGATATAGCGCTTGGTGATGCGCAGCGCGGGGGCGATCTTTTCGCCAAAGAGGCGCACATCCAGCGAGCAGCGGATGGTATTTGTGCGGGCTTTGTCCTTGATAAAATAGCTGGGGAAGGTGGCGGAGGATACCATGTAGGGGCCGCTTGGGTGAACGGATACGTTTTTGAGATCCGCGCAGCCGCTTTTCACCATCTGCAGGCGCTCGGCGGGGGTAAAGAGCCCTTTGTCCTCCGAAAGCACAAACACGTGCACATGCGCGCACTCAGCGGCGGCAGTTTCGATGAGGTATCTGTGGCCCAGCGTGAAGGGATTGCAGTTGGCCACGATGCAGCCGATATCGCCCGGCACATCGGGCTTTTCCAGCGCAGAGAGAAAATCCTTCAGGCCGCTTTTTTTATTCTCCATCAGCAGACAATCGCTTGTGCGGATGACGGGATGGAAGCCAAAGGGCGCAAACAGCGCCTGATTGTGCGGCTTGGTATAGAGCAGAAGGTGCTTTTTGCCCTGCGCAAAGGCATGCTGCATAACGGGCGTTATCACGCGGGCGGTGAGATCCTCGCCCTGATGCGAAGGCGCTACCGCCACGCAGCGGATGGTGTCGCCCGAGAGCGAGGCGGTGGCGAGAATATCATCATCTTCTTCTAATAAGAGAACGGTAAAATCGACGGAAGGATCATAGTCAAGCTGACAGGATAAAAGAAACGACTGCAATTTTTCCTGCATTTTTCCTGTAAACGGCTGCCCTGTCAGCATATACAATTGCGTTCACCTCCCAGTGTGTTTTTATTATAACGGATTTAAAAACACTTGTAAATAAATCATAGTTGCGATAATTGAAATATTCATATATAATATTTGTAAATGTACTATAACAAATTGATCAATGCGAGGTGCAACGCATGAGTAAGATCGTTCGATATGCTGCCGCGGGTACGCTTGAATCCAGCGATGTGTTTGTGTCGCTTGAGCCAAACGACTGCGGCATTGTGCTTGATATTGATTCGGTGGTGAAAAAGCAGTTTGGCGAGGAGATCCGCCGGGCGGTGGAGGAGACGCTGAATGACATGCAGGTGGATGCCGCGAAGGTATCTATTGTCGATCGCGGCGCGCTGGACTGCGTGATCCGCGCGCGTGTGGAAACCGCCGTGCTGCGCGGAAGGGAGGAAGAATGATGCTGCGCTCCATGCTCTTTTTGCCGGGCAACACGCCCAATATCATTATCAACGGCGAAATCCTGGGCGCGGACGCTGTAATCCTCGACCTGGAAGACGCAGTAGCGCCCTCCGAAAAGGACTCCGCTCGCGTGCTTTCGCGCAATGCCATCAAATATATGGGCTTTGGCGCGTGTCAGGTGATTGTGCGCATCAACGGCATTGATACGCCCTTCTGGCAGGAGGATCTTGGCGCGATCATGCCCGTGAAGCCCGATTTTATCATGCCGCCCAAGGTGTCCTGCGCGCAGGATGTATTGGTGGTGGATGCGTATATGGCGCAGCTGGAAGAAAAGCTGGGCATGGAAAAGAACACCGTCAAGCTCATTCCCCTGATTGAAACGGCGCTGGGCATTGAAAATGCCTTTGCCATTGCCACGGCCAGCCCGCGCGTAAAGGCGATTTTCCTGGGCGGCGAGGACCTGACGGCTGATCTGCACTGCAAGCGCACCAAGGAGGGCAATGAAATCAATTACGCCCGCTGCCGCATGGTGTGCGCGGCGCGCGCTGCCGGCATTGAAGTGTATGACACACCCTTTACCGACGTTAACGACGACGAGGGCATTTACACCGATGCGCAGTATGCCAAATCCCTTGGGTTCTCGGGCAAATCTGCCATTTCGCCGCGCCATGTGAAGGCGATCAACGAGGTGTTCAGCCCGTCGGTGAAGGATATCGACTACGCCTATGAAGTGATGGCGACCATCCGCGCGGCCAAAGCGCAGGGCAAGGGCGCCGTGGCGCTGCGCGGCAAAATGATTGATGCGCCCATTGTGGCGCGCGCACAGCAGACCATTCAAATGGCCGAGGCGCTGGGCCTTGGAAGGGAGGAATGAGCATGGCGGGAAAGATCGTAAAATCCATCCGCGAGGCGATCAGGGTGGCGGGGCTTAAAGACGGCATGTCCGTTTCCTTCCATCATCATCTGCGCAACGGCGATTATACGCTGAACATGGTCATGCGCGAGATTGCGGACCTTGGCATTAAGGAGCTTACGCTCAACGCCAGCTCGCTTTTTGACACGCACGCCGAGCTTGAAGAGCATATCCAAAGCCGCGTGGTAAAAAAGATCAATACCAATTACATGTCCTCCGGGCTTGGCCGGCGCGTTTCTGAGGGCCTGATGGAGGAATGCGTGGATTTCCGCACGCACGGCGGCCGTCCGCGCGATATTCAATTGGGCATTACGCCCATTGACGTGGCCTTTATTGCCGCGCCGGCGGCGGACTGCGCGGGCAATTGCTCGGGCAAGTTCGGCCCCTCTGCCTGCGGAAGCCTGGGATATGCCTTCCCGGATGCGATGTATGCCAAAAAGGTGATTGTCATTACCGACAATCTGGTGGAATATCCGCTCAAGGGCTGGTCGATTCCCGAAATCTATGTGGATTACGTTGTACCGGTGGAGGCCATTGGCAATCCGCAGGGGATTGTATCGGGCACGACGAAGATCACTCGCGATCCCGTGGGCTTGATCATGGCGGAAACGGCAGTCAGGGTGATTGAGCATTCCGGGCTTTTGAAGGCCGGCTTTTCCTTCCAGACGGGCGCGGGCGGCGCCTCGCTGGCAGCGGCGAGCTTCCTCAAGGACGTGATGCTCAAAAAG
>JAZQXQ010000167.1:0-4274 GCA_045632965.1 Clostridia bacterium | reverse complement strand
AGGGGCCTGAAGCCGAGGGACGAGCTTGCTCGTACATTCGGATTCAGACCCTTTTTCAATCAACTGCCGCGACAAAATCGCAGCCAGCCTCCAAGTCGGATCGTAGCCATGTCGTTCTGTGAGCCAAGGAGTTGTTCCTGAGTATTGTCTTCCTAAGACCGCTTGGCCTCCGACTTAACTGAAAAAGGGGCCTGAAGCCGAGGGACGAGCTTGCTCGTACATTCGGATTCAGACCCTTTTTCAATCAACTGCCGCGACAAAATCGCAGCCAGCCTCCAACAAAAACGCAGGTTTCTTTGTTGCTTTCTTTGGCTCAAAGAAAGTAACGTCTCCCCCGTCCCATACCTTACAGATCAAAATACCGCTTGGTATTGTAATACGAAATGTTCTCCACGATCTCGCCCAGCACCTTCATGTCGGCGGGATACATGCCCTCTTCTACCCACTGACCGATGACGCGGCAAAGGATGCGGCGGAAATACTCATGGCGCGTGTAGGAGAGGAAGGAGCGGCTGTCGGTGAGCATGCCGATGAAATTGCCCAGCAGGCCCACTTCAGCCAGGGTCTTGATCTGGCTGGTCATGCCTTCCATGGTGTCGTTCAGCCACCAGGCAGAGCCGTGCTGGATTTTGCCCAGGCACTCGGGGCCCTGGAAGGACTGCGCGATGGACACCAGCATGGCGTTGTCGCCGGAGTTTAGGGAATAGAGGATGGTCTTGGGCAGTTCGCCCGTCTTTTCAAAGCTGTCAAGGAAGCGGGTGATATCAAAGGGATTGCCCGTCGCGCCCATGCAGTCATAGCCGGTATCGGGGCCCAGCTGCTCAAAACGGCGGGTGTTGCTGTTGCGCACAGCGCCGTAATGCATCTGCATGGCCCAGCCGCGGCGCGCATATTCGCGGCCGAGGAACTGCATCATGTAGAACTGATAGGCAGCCACTTCGTCGCCCGTCAGCTTTTCGCCGTTCATGCCCTTGTCGAAGATGGCCTTGATGTCAACGCCGTCAAGATCGGCATAGGGAATGGTGTCAATGCCGTGGTCGCTGGCGCAGCAGCCCATCTCGTCAAAGTAATCCATGCGCTTTTTCAGCGCCTTCTTCACGCAGTTGGGGCAGTGGATTTCGATCTCCGCCACTTCGCCCAGCTTTTTGATATACTCCGCAAAGCCCGCCTTGTGGATGTTGAGCGCCTTGTCGGGACGCCAGGCAGGGATGACGCGGGTCTTGAAGGAGGCATCCGCAGCAATCGCCTTGTGCGCGGCAAGATCGTCGATGGGATCGTCAGTGGTGGCGATGCACTCCACATTCGCCATTTCGATCATCTTGCGCACGGTGAGGGTCTTGAGTTTTTCGTTGCACAGATCCCACACTTCCTGGGCGGTTTCGCCGTTCAGAACGCCCTCATAGCCAAAGAAGCGCTTGAGCTCCAAGTGCGTCCAGTGATACATGGGGTTGCCGATGGCCTTGGGCAGCATCTCGGCAAATTGCTGGAAGCGCTCGCGGTCGGAGGCGGTGCCGGTAATCAGTTTTTCATCCACGCCGTTACTGCGGATCAGGCGCCACTTATAGTGATCGCCACCCAGCCACAGCTGGGTGATATTGTCATACTGACGGTCGTCAGCAATTTCCTGAGGGGAAATATGGCAGTGGTAGTCAATGATGGGCATTTTTTCGGCGTGCTCATGATACAGCACTTTCGCCGTTTCGGTATTGAGAAGGAAATCCTTCGTCATGAATTCCTGCATAATACATCTTCCTTTCGTTATATCCGGATGTCTCTTATTTTATTATAGCGAGGATTTTCAATTTTGCAAGTGCTATTGACATTCAGGCCAATTGTGATTAAAGTAAATAAAAAAGTGCGATAAAGTGAGGTATGTGTATGGAACGGCTGAATTACACCACCCTTGAGAATACCGGCTATGACGGATATGTACTCAAAAACGCCCCCGAAAAAGTGCTGCAGTTCGGCGAAGGCGGCTTTTTGCGCGCGTTTGTCGATTATTTCTTTGATCTGAGCAACGAAAAGCACGGCTTCAACGGCAAAGTGGTGCTGGTGCAGCCCATCGCGCAGGGCCTGACGGAGATGATCAACGAGCAGGAGGGCCTCTATACCCTCTACCTGCGCGGCTTCCAGGATGGCAGGACGGTCAACGACAAGCGCGTGATCTCCTGCGTGTCGCGCTGCCTCAATCCCTATGAAAACTTTGACGCCTTCCTTGATTGCGCGCACAACCCCGATTTGCGCTATATCGCCAGCAATACCACCGAGGCCGGCATCGTCTATGATCCCGCCTGCGGATTTGACGACGCGCCGCCCGCCTCCTTCCCGGGCAAGCTCACGCGCTTTCTCTATGAGCGGTACCTCGCCTTTGGCAAGGAAAAGGGCAAAGGCATGGTGATCCTCTCCTGCGAGCTGATTGACAACAACGGCAAAGAGCTGAAAAAATGCGTGGAAAAATACGTGGAGCTTTGGCAGCTGGGCGAGGGCTTCAAAGCGTGGCTTGACAATGAAAATCTCTTTTGCTCCTCGCTCGTTGACCGCATCGTGACGGGCTATCCGCGAAATGAGGCCGATAGGCTGAACGAAGAAAACGGCTATATTGATACGCTGATCGATACCGGCGAAGTCTTCGGCGCGTGGGTCATCGAGGGCCCCGAATGGCTGCAAAAGGAGCTGCCCTTCTGCAAGGGCGATATGCCGGTAATCATCACCCCCGATCACAAGCCCTACAAGCAGCGTAAAGTCCGCATCCTCAACGGCGCGCACACCACCATGGTGCTGGGCGCGTACCTCAGCGGCCAGGATATCGTGCGCGACTGCATGCAGGATGAGGTGATCGCGGGCTACATGAACAAGGCCCTCTACGATGAAATCATCCCCACGCTGACGCTGCCCAAGGACGAGCTCACCGCCTTTGCGCAGTCCGTGCGCGAGCGCTTTGCCAATCCCTTTATCGATCATCTGCTGCTGAGCATTTCGCTCAATTCCACCAGCAAGTGGCGCGCGCGCTGTATGCCGAGCCTGAAGGGTTATATGGAAAAGTTTGACTCCGTGCCCGCCTGCCTGTCGCTGGGGCTGGCAAGCCTATTTGCCTTCTATCACGGTGAGCGCATGGAGGGCACGGCGCTGATCGGCCGCCGCGAGAAGGGCAACGAATACGAAATCCACGATGACGAAAGCGCGCTCCGCTTCTTCCTTGCGCACAAGAACGACGCGCCCGCAGCTTATGTGCACGCGGCGCTCAAAAACGACGCCTTCTGGGGCGAGGATCTGACGCTCCTTCCCGGCCTTGAAGAAACCGTTCTCAAGCACTATGAACTCATCCTTCGCGACGGCGCCTACGCCGCCATGAAGAGCGTACTGTAAGGGGAAAGATATGCAAACCATTCAGATTCATCCGCAGGACAACGTGCTGGTGGCGCTTCAAAATCTCGCCGCGGGCGAGGTGTATCAGGGCGTAACGGCAATCGAAAACGTGCCGCAGGGGCACAAAATGGCGCTTTGCGATATCAAGGCGGGCGAAAGCGTGGTCAAATACGGCTTCCCCATCGGCCACGCGCTGTGCGACATCAAAGCCGGCAGCTGGGTGCACACGCACAACGTCAAAACCAACCTTGACGGCGAAAAGGATTATGTGTATGCCCCTGCCGCCGCGGCGGAATTGACCGCCGGTGAAAAGCGCACCTTCCGCGGTTTTATGCGTCCGGACGGCCGCGCCGCCATCCGCAACGAAATCTGGATCATCCCCACCGTCGGCTGCGTGGGCTCGGTGGCCGAAAAGCTGGCGCGCGACAATCAGCACCTCGTTTCCGGCAGCATTGACGGGATATACGCCTTTACGCACCCTTACGGCTGCAGCCAGATGGGCGAGGATCACGAGAATACCCGCAAGCTCCTCGCCGCGCTGTGCCGCCATCCCAATGCCGGCGGCGTGCTGGTATTGGGTCTGGGCTGCGAAAACCTGACGCTGGAGCAATTCCAGAAAGAGCTTGGCGCGTGGGATGAAAACCGCGTCAAATTCCTCGTCTGTCAGGACGTGGAGGACGAATACAAAGAGGCGGCGAAGCTTTTGCAGGAACTGGCCGCTTACGCGGGCAAATTCGAGCGCGAGGATATCCCCGCCGGCAAGCTCGTGATCGGCATGAAATGCGGCGGCTCGGACGGGCTTTCGGGCGTGACGGCCAATCCCACCGTCGGCGCGTTCAGCGATCTGATGATCGCCCAGGGCGGCACGACCATCCTCACCGAGGTGCCGGAGATGTTCGGCGCGGAGA
>JAZQXQ010000166.1:0-2835 GCA_045632965.1 Clostridia bacterium | reverse complement strand
AGGAAAGCAAAAAGCTGCTGCGCATCGGCATCATGGCTGTATGCGTGTGGCTGGTGATCAATTACTGGGAGACGGGCGTGAGTTTGCTTGCGAGCATCTGGGGCGCGGCCTTCCCGCTGGTGATGGGCGGCGTGATTGCATACATTGTCAATATTGTCATGAGCGCCTTTGAGAAAAAACTGTTTCCCAAGTGCCGCAAAAAGCTTTGGATCAAGGCTAAGCGGCCCGTCTGCATGCTTTTGTCCTTTGGCTGCGTGGCGCTGATTCTTTATTTGATTATCAGCATTACCTTGCCGGAATTGGCCAGCTGCATCGGCATTCTGCTTGAAAAGCTGCCGCCGGCGATTGAAAAAGTGTGGGCATTCCTGGAGGATAAGCTCAATCTGTCCGAAACCTTCCCCGAGCTTGCGCAGAAACTAAAATCCGTTGACGTGAAAAATGCCCTCAATGAAGTGTGGAATGTGGTTTCCAAGGGCGTTGGCAGTGCGGTGGACGTGGTGGTTGCCGCTACGACGTCGGTGGTATCGGGGCTGGTTACGCTTTTCCTGAGCCTGGTATTCAGCATTTATCTGCTGATTGACAAGGAAAAGCTGCTCATGCAATTCAGCCGCCTTGTGGATTCGTATGTAAAGACAGAGCATGCGAAGAAGCTGCGTTATGTGCTCAAAACGCTCAATGATTCCTTCCACAATTACATCGTGGGCCAGTGCACCGAGGCGCTGATTCTGGGCTCGCTTTGTATGGTGGGGATGCTGATTCTGCAGATTCCCTACGCGCCGATGGTGGGCGCGCTGGTGGGCGCAACGGCGCTGATCCCCGTGGCGGGCGCGTATATCGGCGCGGGTCTGGGTGCGTTCATGATTTTTACCATCGCACCGGTCAAAGCGCTGGTGTTTCTGATTTTCTTGGTGATTCTCCAGCAGCTGGAGGGCAATCTGATCTTCCCGCGCGTGGTGGGCTCCTCCCTTGGTCTGCCCGGCTTGTGGGTGCTGGCGGCGGTGACGGTATTCGGCGGCCTGTTTGGCATATTGGGGATGATTGTTGGCGTGCCGCTGGCGGCGACGGCGTATGCGCTGATCAGGGACAATGTGAACAAGCGCGAACGGATAACAGAATAAAAGAAAAAGCCTTTGCCAATCGGCAAAGGCTTTTTGTATGCATGTCAGCGCATAAACAGCGGCAGGAAGAGCATCACGGCGCCCAGGAACATAACGAGAATGCCGCCGAGCTGGGCCATGAACAGGCCGGCATCAGACAACTCGGGCTCGTAGCGATACTGCCAGCGTGAGCCGAAGAAGGCCATTTCCTCGGGAAAGAGGAATTGCGCAAGGCCCAGCAGATAAAACAGCGACATCAGGAAGCAGACAAAATGTCCGCGGGCGGAGATATTGCCATTGACGGTGCGCAGCAAAAGAGAGATGTAGCTGTACTTGCTTATATTGCTGCCCCAGCCGTTGTCGGGGAAGAAAAAGAGCGTTTCGTCATTGATCAGCGCTTCGCCCTTTTCGTTTACATAGATCGTTTGCGAAGTGTTGGCGGGAAGGTCGATCGCCGTGCCGTTAGCAAGGGTGACAAACGTAGGTTCGTTGGAAGAGAAGCTTTCGTCAAACCATTTTTCATAGCCGTACAGGTGCGTGCCGTCTTCCGTCCGATAAACATACCATTCGCCCAGCTGGCGGTCGTTTTCGCCGTAGAAGGGCGATTTTTCAACTTCATAGGCGGCGAATTTGTAGGAGGGATTGTCGATGTCGGTGATGATCAGCTGCGCTTCCACATCGCCGAACAGGGGAATGATATCATAGCCGACGGTCATATAGGGCGAGGTGTAATCGCCCGTCATCTTGATTGCAAAGCCGCCGGAAAAATCAAAGAGATAGCAATTGTCGTTGGGCTGCGTCATCTGCGCCTGATAATTCAGGCCGTTGATCGTCATGTCAAAGGTCAGGCCGTCTTCTGTTTTGGCGCAAGAAAAATGATTGTATCTGTCTGCTTTGAAAGCGCCCTCGGCTGTTTGACGGTAGAAATCTTCATTCCATTCGATGCCCTTTTGCGTGTGCAAGGGGATGGCCAGGGCGATCAAAAGCACATACAGCAAAAGCAGCAGCAAGCCTTTCTTTTTGCGGGTCATGTCGATTCCTCCTTTCCACGGTTTCATTATAGCAGAATGCATCGCGGATGCAAGGGAGTTTGCCTGAATTGTCAGATTGCGCGTCCGAATGATACAGAGCATATATTTTCCCTTTTCCGGACATGCTGGAAAAGAGAAAAAGGGAGGGGAAAAAGATGCTCAGATGGCTCAATATTGCCGCTTTTGCAGGGCTGGCGACGGTGAATGTTCTGGCGGATGCGCTGCCGATTGCCGGGGTAAAAACAAAGGAGATTGCCCAAAGGTATCAAAATTACCTGTCGCCGGCGGGGTACACCTTTATGATCTGGGGCGTGATCTATTTTTTGATGGCGGGGTTTGTCATTTTTCAGGCAAGCAAAAAGCGAAAGCACATTACGGAAAAATGCAGCTGGTGGTTTATATTAAGCTGCGTGTTCAACAGCGCATGGATGATATTATGGCATCATGATCTGATTGCGGTGTCTGTGTGGTGCATGGCGCTTTTGCTGATTACGCTGATTGAAATCAACCACCGGCTGCGGAAAGAAAAGCAGGACCGGATGGAAAAAATATGGGTGCAGGCGGGCTTTGGGCTGTACTTTGGCTGGGTGACGGTGGCGATGATTTTAAATGTGACGAGCTGGCTGGTGAAAATCAACTGGAGAGCCTGGGGCGTGGCGCCTTATCTGTGGGCGATGGCGGCAGCGGTGCTTGGCGCGCTGCTTGCC
>JAZQXQ010000165.1:0-16479 GCA_045632965.1 Clostridia bacterium | reverse complement strand
CAGAAGGGAGAATTTCTGCCGTCTGAAAAGGAAAACAAGCCATGCGAGCAGGATAATTGCCGCAATGCCGCACAGACGGACAAAGAGTTGGATGCCGTCCATGAGGCTGCGGACATCAAAAAGATGCACAACCTCGTAATCGTGGAAGGGATGCGACGGGACGCAGGGATCATCCGTTTCGTGACGGAAAAAGGCGGCAAGCTGCGCGGCATACAGCGGATAATCCGCTTTGGGAACGCCAAAGTGTTCGGCCTGCGCGTAGCGCGCAAAGCAGCTTTCAAGCAGCTGTTCATCCTTGGCAAGGCCGGGAATGACGCTGCCCGCCGTCCACAAGGTGAGCAGCAGGCAGCAGATCATCACGCAAAAAGCGCGCTTTATCATTATTGCATTTTCAGGTAGGATACCACAAAGCCGTCCAGCGCGCCGTCCATTACATCATTGATGGCGCCCACTTCGTGGCCCGTGCGGTGATCCTTGACCATGGTGTAGGGCTGGAAGACGTAGGAGCGGATCTGGCTGCCCCATTCGATCTTCTTCATTTCGCCCTTGATATCGGCCATTTCCTGCTCGCGTTCACGCTCGCGGATTTCCAGCAGCTTGGCCTTGAGCATGCGAAGACAGGTGGCGCGGTTTTGCACCTGGTCGCGCTCGGTCTGGCAGGCGACGACGATGCCCGAGGGGAAGTGCGGCATACGCACGGCGGAGGAGGGTTTGTGTACGTTCTGGCCGCCGGCGCCGGAGGAGTGGTAGGTATCCACGCGCACGTCCTTCATGTCGATCTCGATTTCGCTGTCGTCCTGCTCGAGGATGGGCGCGACGTGCAGGGACGCAAAGGAGGTCTGGGGGCGGGCGTTGGCGTCAAAGGGGCTGATGCGTACCAGGCGGTGCACGCCCTTTTCGCCGCGCAGATAGCCGTAGGCATGGTCGCCGGAGATTTCAAAGGATACGGACTTGAGCCCCGCTTCGTCGCCCTCGAGGATATCCAGCAGCTTAATGGTAAAGCCCATGCGCTCGCAGTAGCGGGTGTACATGCGGTAGAGCATGCTCGTCCAGTCCTGCGCCTCGGTGCCGCCGGCGCCGGCGTGCAGCGAAAGGATGGCGTCGTTATCGTCATACTTGCCGCGCATCAGTGTTTCAAGCTCGAGCTCTTCCGTGTGATGGCGCAGCTCTTCCAGCATGGCTTCGACTTCCTCGACCATGCTGTGATCGTCCTCTTCCTCGGCCAGTTCCATCATTACGTCGATGTCATCGCAGTTGGCGACAAGCGCTTCGTAATGCTTGATTTTGTTTTCCAGATGGGAAATGCGGCGCGTCACGTGGGTGGAACGCTCCAGGTTATCCCAAAAGCCGGGGGCGTTCTGCTCCTCGTGCAGTTCGGTGAGCTCCTGCTCCATCAGGTGAATATGCAGACCTTCGCCGACGTCCACCAGCTTTTTGCGCAGGATGTCTACGTCCGCGCGGTATTTTTCGAATTCAAGAATCATGTGATCCTCTCCTTTGGTTCTTGATTGAAGGGGTATTGGGGGATAACGCTGCCTGCGGGCAGCTACACCTCATCAGTCACAGCAAGCTGTGACAGCTTCCCCTCGAGGGGAAGCCATTGGAGGCGGATTGTCACAGAGCCTTCCCCTTGAGGGGAAGGTGTCAGCGGAAGCTGACGGATGAGGTGTAGCCAGCCGCAGCTGGCGTTACCTGATGTATAGGCAGAAGAATGCTGGATAGCGAAAATAAGTAATTGTACAACGCAGGTTTTCTGTTTCTCTTTTGACTCAAAAGAGAAACATTCCCCCTATCGTTCCTACTCGTTCCGTCCGCAGCAGTTCTTATATTTTTTGCCGCTGCCGCAGGGGCAGGGATCGTTGCGGCCGATCTTTTTGTCCACGCGCACGGGCTGATTGGCCTGGCCCGCCTTCTGCGCCTCGCGGCTGCGGTTGGCGGAGTCCTTCATGACGGACTTGGCGTCATTGGTGCCGGTGATGGTGGCAACAGCCCTGCGGCGCGGGGCATTGCGATCCTCCACATGCGCCAGGAACGTCAGGCGCACGGTATCCTCGCGGATAAGGCGCACCATGTCGTCAAACATGTCGTAGGATTCGATCTTGTATTCGTTGATGGGATCGCGCTGGGCATAGGCGCGAAGACCAATGCCGTCGCGCAGCTGATCCATCGCGTCGATATGATCCATCCAGCGACGGTCAACAGAGTGCAGCAGGAAGGCGCGCTCCAGCTCACGCATGTCGTGGCCAAAGTCCGTCAGCTGCTTTTCGCGCTTTTCGTAGAGCGTGAGGGCGATTTGCTTGAGGTGCGCCTTGAGCTGCTCGCGGTTCATCTTGCGCAGCTCGTCCTCGTGCCCGAGGATGGCGGCCTGCGGCACGCACAGGCGGGCGAGGTAATCGGACAGCTCCTTGAGCTGCCAGCCCTGCGCATCGTCCTCGTTGCACTCGCGATCCACCGCGGCGTTGATCAGCTCGGTGATCATGTTCACGATGGTGTCGTGCATGTTCTCGCCTTCGAGCACCTGGCGGCGCTGCTTGTAGATCAACTCGCGCTGCTGATTCATGACATCGTCGTACTGCAGCACGTTTTTGCGGATCTGGTAATTGCGCGATTCCATGCGCTTCTGGGAGTTTTCGATCTGGCTGGTGAGAAGCTTGGCGTCCAGCGGGGTATCCTCATCCATGCCCAGCTTGCCGGAGAGCATCTTCATGCGCTCGCCGCCGAAGATGCGCAAAAGATCGTCCTCCATGGAGATGAAGAACTGGCTGGAGCCCGGGTCGCCCTGACGGCCGGCGCGGCCGCGCAGCTGATTGTCGATGCGGCGGCTTTCGTGGCGCTCGGTGCCGAGAATGTGCAGGCCGCCCAGCGCGACGACGCGCTCATGCTCCTGATCGGTGGTTTTTTTGTATTCGGCGCGCAGCTCGAGGTAACGCTTGCGGGCGGCGAGCACTTCCTCGGAGACCTGCTCGTTATGGCCGGTGGCCTCTTCGATGATTTCGTCGGGGTATTCTTCCTGACGCATGGTGCGGCGCGCCATGTAATCCGGGTTGCCGCCCAGCAGGATATCGGTACCGCGGCCCGCCATGTTGGTGGCGATGGTCACGGCACCGTAGTGGCCGGCCTGCGCGACGATCGCCGCTTCGCGCGCGTGGTGCTTGGCGTTGAGCACCTCATGCTCCACGCCGCGGCGGGCGAGCATGGCTGAGAGCATTTCGCTGATTTCCACAGAAATGGTACCCACCAGCACGGGCTGGCCCGTCTGATGGCGGCGGATGATTTCCTCCACCACGGCCCTGTACTTGCCGCGCATGGTGGTGTACACCATGTCGTTCATGTCCTTGCGGATCATGGGGCGGTTGGTGGGAATCTGCACGACGTCCAGACGGTAAATGCCCTGAAATTCCTCTTCCTCGGTCTTGGCGGTACCCGTCATGCCGGAGAGCTTGTCGTACATGCGGAAGAAATTCTGATAGGTGACGGTGGCAAGCGTGCGGCTTTCGCGCTCCACCTTGACGTGCTCCTTGGCTTCCAGTGCCTGATGCAAGCCGTCTGAGAAGCGGCGGCCCACCATGATGCGGCCGGTGAATTCGTCCACGATCATCACCTGACCGTCCTGCACCACGTAATCCACATCGCGCTTCATGATGGCGTTGGCCTTGAGCGCCTGGATGATGTGATGGTAAAGCTCGTTGTTTTCGGGCGCGGAGAGGTTTTCGATGCCGAAATACTTTTCGGCCTTTTCCACGCCGCGCTCGGTCAGCGTGGCGGCCTTTTCCTTTTCATCGACGATGTAATCGCCGGTGACCTCGACCTCTTCACCCATCAGGCGGCGCATGGTGGCGGTGTTCTGCGACATGGTGGGATCTTCGATCTTTTCGCCTTTTTCCAGACGAATGACGAAACGATCGGCCTTTTCGTACATGTCGGTGGACTTTTCGCCCTGGCCGGAGATGATCAGCGGGGTGCGCGCTTCGTCGATGAGGATGGAGTCCACTTCGTCGACGATGGCAAAGGCATGGCCGCGCTGAACCATGTTTTCCTTATAGACAACCATGTTGTCGCGCAGGTAATCAAAGCCCAGTTCATTATTGGTGGCATAGGTGATATCGCAATTATAGGCGGCCTTGCGCTCGGCGGGGGTCATGCCGTTTAAGATGATGCCCACGCTCAGACCGAGGAAGCGGTACAGCTTGCCCATTTCCTCGCCCTGGAACTTGGCCAGATAATCATTGACGGTGACGATATGCACGCCGCGGCCCGTCAGGGCGTTGAGGTAGGCAGGCAACGCTGCGGTCAGCGTTTTGCCTTCGCCGGTTTTCATTTCGGCGATACGGCCCTGATGCAGCACGATGCCGCCCACCAGCTGCACGCGGAAGGGGCGCATGCCCAGCACGCGCTTGGAGCCCTCGCGCACAACGGCGAAGGCTTCGGGCAAAAGCTTGTCGAGGCTTTCACCGCCCTGCGCACGCTGCTGCAGCTCGCGCGTTTTAGCACGCAGGCCGTCGTCCGTCAGTTTTTCGTATTCAGTTTCCAGCGCGTCGATTGCATCCGCCTGCTTGAAGAGCGGCTTTAACAGCTTTTCGGGGCTGGGAGTGAGTAATTTTTGCAGAAGACCCATCGGTTAGCTCCTTTAGATAATTTACCATCTTATATTATAGCATGGTATGCGGTTTTCTTGCAAGGGGAAAGCAGTGCGCAACAAAAAAAGCGGGGAAGATCGTAAGCGTAATCTTCCCCACCGGAAATAAGGATTATTTTGCGGCCAGCTCTTCCTCCGTGTAGTCCTTGAGCTTTTTCTTATACAGCACAAAGAAGAAAATGGCGGCGGTGGGTGCGGTGATCACCCAGGAAACGCCGTAGGAGGCCATCAGGCATTCCATGGTGGGCCAGGCGGCGAAGGCGGTGTAGAGCCAGAGGATGCGCACGCCGCAGATGCCGGCAAGCGTAATGCACATGGGCAGCACAGAATAGCCGATGCCGCGCAGCGCGCCGGTGAAAATGCTCATGATGCAGCCGATGACGTAGGGGATATTGATGCAGATGATGCGGATCATGCCCCAGTCGATGGCGGCGGGGTCATCCACATACAGCGAAAGCAGCGGACGGCCGAAGATGATCGTCAGCACGCTGAAGGTGATGACAAAAATTGCGCCCAGCACATTGCAGGTATATACGGCGCGCAGGATGCGGCGGGGCTTGCGGGCGCCGTAATTCTGGCTGACGAAGCAGGTATTGGCCTGCGAGAAGGCGTCCAGCGAGTGCTGGATAAAGCCGCCGATGCTGGTCGCTGCGCCGATGCCCGCCATGGCCAGGGAGCCGAAGGAGTTGATGGAGGACTGAATCAGCATGCCGGACAGCGAGAAGGTGGCGCTCTGAATGCCGGCGGGCAATCCCAGATGCAAAAGCGAAAGCATGATGTCCGGCTTGATACGCAGCTTGCGCAAAAACAGCCTGGTGGCATCCTCACGCAGCATCAGCGAGCGCACCACCAGCACGGCTGCTACGGCCTGCGAGGCGATCGTAGCCAAGGCGACGCCCGCCACGCTCATATTAAACGCAATAACAAAAGTGAGGTTGAGAATGACATTGACAACGCCGGATGCGGTGAGGAAATACAGCGGGCGCTTGGTGTCGCCCACGGCGCGCAGCACGGCCGAGCAGAAATTATAGATCATCTGGAAGGGCATGCCCAGGAAGATGATGATCAGATACAGCGAAGACAGATTGATAACGTCGTCGGGCGTGCCCATCAAATGCAGCATGGGCCGCGCCAGGAAGCAGCCGAGCACGGCCAGCAAAACACCGCTGAGCACAGCCACCAGCACGGAAGTGTGCACGGTGTCCTGCACCTTTTTATAATCCCGTGCGCCGATGAAGCGCGATACGAGAATGCTCGAGCCCGAGGAGAGCCCAAGGAAAAGGCAGACCAGCAAGCCCGTGATCGTGCCGGTGGAGCTTACCGCCGCCAGCGCCTGGCTGCTGACATACTTGCCAACGACGATGGAATCCGCCGCGTTGAAAAGCAATTGCAGAATGCCGGAGAAGAATACCGGCATGGCAAAGCGCATGACGTTTGCGGCCATCGGGCCGGTGGTGATATCAAGGTGGCGTTGCTCGATGCGGTTGCGTTTGCGAAGCATTTCTTTTTCCTCCGGCGGCTCAGCGCGCGCTCAGTTCTTCGGGGGTGTAATCCTTGCAGACATGTTTGAAGAGACGGAAGAAGAATACGGCCATGACGAAGGTGGTGATCACCCACGACGCCGGCCAGGAGATCAGCAGGCATTCCATGGTGCGCACCTTCTGGAAAACGGTGTAGATCCACACGATGCGGAAGGCGCAGGCGCCCAGCAGCGTGATGCACATGGGCAGCATGGAATAGCCGATGCCGCGCAAAGCGCCCGAGAAGATTTCCATAAAGCCGCACAGGAAATAGGGGATGTGCACAAGCACCATGCGCTGCATGCCCCAGCGGATGACTTCGGGATCGGTGTTGTACATGCCAAGCAGCTGCTCGCCGAAGACGACGGACAAGATGCCCAGCGAGAAGGTGAATACAAAACTCCACAGATGGCAGGCCCACATCGAGCGCAGCGCGCGGTGGGGCTTGCGGGCGCCCATGTTCTGGCTGACAAAGGAGGTAACAGCCTGCACAAAGGCGCTGATGCCCTGATAGACAAAGCCGCCGATGTTGCCGGCAGCGGCAGCGCCCGCCATGGCGATGGTGCCAAAGGAGTTGACGGAGGACTGAATCAGCACATTGGAAACGGAAAACAGCGAGCCCTGAATGCCGCTGGGCAGGCCGATCCTGACAATCTGGCGCAGGATGGAGGGCACGATGCGCAGCTTGCGCAGATTCAGGCGCACGGCGTCCTCACGCAGCATCAGCGAATGCACCACCAGCAGTGCGGAAACCAGCTGGGAGATGATCGTTGCCAGCGCCACGCCGTCTACTGTCATTTTAAAGCCGATGACAAAAATGAGGTTCAGCCCTACGTTGATGACGCCGGCGACCGTGAGGAAATACAAGGGGCGCTTGGTATCGCCTACGGCGCGCAGTATGGCGGCGCAGAAGTTATATACCATCTGCACGGGCATGCCGATGAAGATGATGCGCACGTACAGGACGGACAGATCAATGACGTCCTCGGGCGAGCCCATCATCAAAAGCAGCGGGCGCGCCAGGAAAAAGCCGACGAAGGCCAGCAGCACGCCGCTGATGATCGAGATGGTGACGGAGGTGTGCACGGCGTCCTGCACGCCCTTGACGTCGCGCGCGCCCATCATGCGGGCAACAACGACATTGGAGCCCGTGGCAAGGCCGATGAACAGACTGACGATCAGGCTGTTGAGCGAGCCCACCGAGCCCACGGCCGCCAGCGCTTGTTCACCTGCGAAACGACCCACCACGATGGTGTCCGCTGCATTGAAGAGCAGCTGGAGGATGCCCGAGAGCATCAGCGGAAGCGAGAAAAGCAGCACGTTTTTAAACAATGGGCCTTCGGTCATATCCATGAAATGGCGGCTGCGCGGGGCGGAACGGCGTAATCTGATCATAAAAAGCTCCTTGACTGACGAAGCGTTTATTGAGCGGCAAGCTCAGCGGGCGTATACTGTGCGCGCAGGCGCTTGTACATGATGAAAAAGAAGCAGCCCATGACGATGGAGGTAACAATCCACGAGACGGGGAAGGACAAGAGCAGGCAGGGAAGCGAGCGGTATTGCCGGAAAATGGTCAGGATCCACACGATACGGAAGGCGCAGGCGCCCAGAAGCGAAATGACCATCGGCAAAAGCGAATTGCCGATGCCGCGCAGCGCGCCCGAAAAGATTTCCATAAAGCCTGTGAGAAAATAAGGAAGATAGACGATGAGCAGGCGCTTCATGCCAAAGGCGATGACGGTGGGATCGGTATTATAGATCCCGAGCAGGCTTTCGCCAAGCAGGTAGACCGTCAGGCACAGCGGAGATGTAAAAAGAAAACACCATATCTGGCAGATCCACATGGCATGGAGCGCGCGACGGGGCTTGCGGGCGCCGATGTTGCGGCTGACAAAGGAGGTGGCTGCCTGCGAAAAGGCAGTGACGCTCTGTGCAACAAAGCTGCCGATGTTGGCGGCGGCTGCGTTTCCGGCCATGGCCAAAGTGCCAAAGGAATTAAGAGAAGACTGAATCAGCACATTGGACAGGGCGAAAACAGAAGTCTGTATGCCGCAGGGCAGACCCACGCGGATAATCTGCACAAACTGCCCGGGCACAATGCGCAGGCGCTTCCACTTAAGGCGCAGGCTGCCGTCCTGCGTCATCAGCGAATGTACAACAAGGAGGGTGGAAATCAATTGCGAAAGCACCGTCGCCAGCGCCACGCCCGCCACCGCCATGTCAAAAACAATGACGAAAAGGAGATTCAGCGCTACATTGACAACGCCGGCGATGGTGAGAAAATACAGGGGGTGCTTGGTATCGCCGGCTGCGCGCAATATGGCGGCGCAGAAGTTGTAGAGCATCTGCAGGGGCATGCCAAGAAAAATGATGCGCACATACAGCGCCGACAGGTCGATCACGTCTTCGGGCGAGCCCATCAGCAAAAGGAGCGGACGGGCTAAAAAGAAGCCGGCAAAGGCCAATATGATACCGCTGAGGACGGCAATGGCGACAGAAGTGTGCACGGCGTCCTGCACGCCCTTGTGATCGCGTGCGCCCAGCAAGCGGGCGACAACGACATTGGCGCCCACCGACAGTCCCATAAAGAGGCTGACGATCAGACTGTTGAGCGAGCCCACCGAGCCCACGGCTGCCAGCGCTTGTTCACCTGCAAAACGGCCCACCACGATGGTGTCCGCCGCATTGAAGAGCAGCTGGAGGATGCCCGAGAGCATCAGCGGGAGCGAGAAAAGCAGCACGTTTTTGAATAACGGGCCTTCTGTCATATCCGTGGAATGGGACGCGCGCGATCTGAACATGGCGTTTCTCCTTGCGGCATTCCGGAATATCGTTGGATATAATGATTATACTGTAAAAACGGCGGGATGGGTAGTGTTAATTTGGAAAGAATTTAAGCGGCGGAAAGCTCCTCGGGCGAAAATTGCGCTTTGGTCTTTTTGAACAGGATGAAGAAGCACGTGCCCATGACGACGGCGGTTACAGTCCAGGACACGGGATAGGAGCACATCAGGCCCGTCATCGTGTGCCAGGAGGGGAACACCGTGCTTAACCAGACGACGCGCAGCACGCAGATGCCGCCAAGCGCAATGCACATGGGCAGGATGGAATAGCCGATGCCGCGCAGGGCGCCGGAGAAAACATCATACACGCCCAGCAGGAAATAGGGCACGTTGACCATCAGCATGCGCTCCATGCCCAGACGGATGACCTCGGGATTGGTGTTGTACAGCGAAAGCAGCGTTTCGCCAAAGATGTAGCTGCCCGCGCCCAGCAATCCGGTGAAAAGCAGATTCCACACCTGGCATACCCACATGACGCGCAGGATGCGGCGGGGCTTTCTTGCGCCCATATTCTGTCCGACAAAGGCCGTGACGGTCTGGGCGATGGACTGCACGCCCTGATGCACAAAGGAGCAGATATTGCCGGCGGCAGCGTTGCCTGCCATGGCGATGGTGCCAAAGGAATTGACCGAGGACTGGATAAGCACGTTGGCGATGGAGAACATCGATCCCTGAATACCGCTGGGCAGGCCGATGCGCGTGATTTCCAGCAGGATTTTTCCGTCGATGCGAAGGAGTTTCAGATCCAGATGCACCTGATCGTCGCGCAGCGTGAGCGAACGCACAGCCAATACGGCGGAGACGGCCTGCGAAATGATGGTGGCCAGCGCAACGCCCGCTACGCTCATGTGAAAAACGATGACGAAAATGAGGTTCAGGATGACGTTGATTACACCGGCGGTGGTGAGGAAATACAAGGGACGCTTGGTGTCGCCCACCGAACGGAGAATGGCGGCGCAGAAGTTATACAGCATCTGCACGGGCAGGCCGATAAAAATAATGCGGATATAAAGTACTGCAAGGTCAATCACTTCTTCGGGAGAGCCCATCCACTGCAGGATGGGACGTGCCAGAACAAAGCCGATGACGGACAGCATCGCGCCGCCGATAACGGATACCATGACGGCGGTATGCACGGCTGCACGGGTGTTTTTCAGATCCTGTGCGCCGATATAGCGCGCCACGACAACATTAGTGCCTGTCGAAAGTCCGAGGAACACATTGATCAGCAACGAGTTGAGCGAGCCCACCGAACCCACGGCCGCCAGCGCTTCCTGGCCGGCAAAACGGCCCACAACAATGGTGTCGGCGGCATTGAAGAATAATTGCAAAAGTCCGGATAAAAACAGCGGCAGGGCAAAGAGCAGCGTGTTTTTCCACAGTGAGCCTTCGGTCATGACGATATTGCGGTGCGTGCGTGATCTAAGCATAATTTTCTCCCTGACACAGCGCTTATTCAGCGGCGAGTTCTGCCGCTGACGCGGTCTTTTTCAAGCGATTATAGTACATAAAGAAGAAGGGCCCCATGAAAAGCGTGGTCAGAATCCACGAAACGGGGTGAGAGAGCATCAGGCAGGTCATCGTGGGATAGGCGCGGAAGGCGGTTGCCAGCCATACCACGCGCGTCAGGCAGATGCCGCACAGCGAAATGCACATGGGCAGGAAGGAGTAGCCCATGCCGCGCATGCCGCCGGAGAAGATGCAGTGCATGCCCATGAGGAAATACGGCGCGTTGCCAACGGCGATGCGCTGCATGCCGTAGGAAATGACTTCGGGATCGGTATTGTACAGCGAAAGCAGTTGCTCGCCGAAGATGAGATTACCGGCGCCCATTATACCTGTGACGATCAGACACCAAAGCTGGCACACATACTGCGTTTTCAGTACGCGGCGGGGCTTTTTTGCGCCCATGTTCTGGCCGGTAAAGGTGGTGGCGGCATTCTGGAAGGCGGCCACCGCCTGATAAATGAAAGAGCACAGATTGGCCGCCGCGGCGCTGCCGGCCATGGCGATGGTGCCAAAGGAATTGATGGAGGACTGGATGAGGATATTGGAGATGGAGAACATCGAGCTTTGAACGCCGCTGGGCAGGCCGATGCGCGCAATCTGCAAAAGGATATGGGGGTCAATGCGTAATTGACGCGGATCAACGCGGACGGCGTCGCTGCGGGTGAGAAGCGAATGGACGACCAGACCGGTGGAGATAAAATGAGAAAGCACCGTGGCCAGCGCCACGCCTGCCACGCTCATTTCAAACACAATGACGAAAAGCAGATTGAGCAGCACGTTGACAATGCCTGCGGCAGTGAGGAAGTACAGCGGGCGCTTGGTATCGCCCACGGCGCGCAGGATGGAGGCGGAGAAATTATAGAGCATCTGTATGGGCATGCCAAGGAAAATGATACGGACATACAAGGCTGCCAGATCGATCACGTCCTCGGGCGTACCCATCATCAAAAGCAGCGGGCGCGCGGCAAAAAAGCCGATAAACGCCAGCAGAATGCCGCAGATGACGGAAACGGTGAGGGAGGTGTGCACGGCGGAGCGGACTTTTTCATGATCGCCCGCGCCGACGGCGCGCGCCACAATAACGTTGGTGCCAACGCTCAGACCGATAAAAACATTGACCAGCAGGGCGTTGAGCGAGCCTACCGAGCCCACGGCCGCCAGTGCTTGCTGGCCGGCGAAACGGCCCACGACAATGGTATCGGCGGCATTGAAAAACAACTGCAGCAGGCCGGATAAAAAGATCGGCAGGGCAAAGAGCAGCGTGTTTTTCCACAGCGAGCCTTCGGTCATGACGATGTTGCGGTGTGCGCGGGATTTGAACATGGTTTTCTCCTTTTATATAGCGCTGCTTACAGCGCGGCAAGCTCTTCCTTGGTGAAGTGCGCTTTCATGCGCTTGAAGCAGATAAAGAACATCGTGCCCATCACGATGCCTGTCAGCACCCAGGAGATGGGGTAGGAGATATTGAGGAAGCGCAGCGTGGGGTTGAGCTTGAACACGGTCAGCACCCACACGACGCGGAAGGCGCAGATGCCGACAAGCGAAATGCACATGGGCATGAAGGAATAGCCGATGCCGCGCAAAGCGCCCGAGAAAATGGACTGGAAGCCCATCAGGAAATACGGCACATTGACCACCATAAACTGCTGCATGCCCCAGTAGATAACCTCGGGGTCGCTGTTGTAGAGCGAAAGCAGTTTTTCGCCGAAGAAATAGCCCAATACGCCAAGCGAGCCTGTGATCAGCACACTCCACATCTGGCATACCCACATGGCGCGCAGGATGCGGCGGGGCTTGCGCGCGCCGTAGTTCTGGCTGACAAAGGAGGTGCAGGCCATGGCGAAGGCATTCATGCCCTGGCTGATGAAGCCGCCTACGTTGCTGGAGGCGGCGCAGCCCGCCATGACGGTAGAACCGAAGGAGTTGCGCGTGGACTGGATGAGCACATTGGAAAGGGAGAACATGGCGCTTTGAATGCCCGTAGGCAAGCCGATGCGCACAATCTCCAGAAAAATCTGCTTGTCGATGCCCAGTTTCTTCATTTCAATGCGCAGCGCGTCGTCGCGCTGCGTGAGGGAGCGCAGCGCCAGCAGGGCGGAGATGGTATGCGATATGATGGTGGCCAGCGCCACGCCTGCCACGCTCATTTTGAATACGATGACGAAAAGCAGATTGAGCAGCACGTTGACAACGCCCGCGATGGTGAGAAAATACATCGGGCGCTTGGTATCGCCTGCCGAGCGCAGAAGCGCCGCGCAGAAATTGTAAAGCAATTGCATCGGCATGCCGATGAAAATGATGCGCATATAAATAGTAGAAAGATCAATCACGTCCTCGGGCGAGCCCATCAATTCCAGCAGGGGACGGGACAGAACAAAGCCGATTACAGAAAGAAAAAGGCCGGACAATACGGCGATGGTCACCGCGGTGTGCGTGCCTTCGGAAGCGCGCTTATCATCCTTTGCGCCCAGCGCCCGCGCGACTACGACATTAGCGCCCGTGCCAAGGCCCAGGAAAAGGCAGATCAGCAGCTGGTTGATGGAGCCTGTCGAGCCCACGGCCGCCAGCGCCTGCTGCCCGGAAAAACGGCCGACAACAATCGTGTCGGCGGCATTGAACATCAATTGCAAAAATCCCGAGAACATCAGCGGCAGAGAAAAAAACAGCGTGTTGCGGAATAGCGGGCCCTCTGTCATGGGGACTTTTCGGTGCGCGCGCGAACCAGACATAGTTTTCTCCTTTAGTAATATACAGGATATAATCTATTATAGCGCAGTCAAATTGAATTGTTAAGCGGGAAAGCGGCGCAAATGAGAAAAAACAAACAGAAAACACTTTATAATAGAAAAAAGAAAAATGTTGATGTAAAATCTGGTAAAAAACATACATCAGCTGTCCGGGGCGGGAAAATGACCGTGAAAAAAGCGAATGTTTTTTGAAGAAAAAAGATAAAAATTCAGCCTTGTGACACGCCCGGAGGTGTGGACATGAAGAAAATGGCAAACCCTCAAAAAATCAAGGAATTTCAAGGGGTTCACGAAAATTTTTTTCAAAAAAGGTGCAAAAAAGTTTGATTTTCCTCTTGCGTTTTTTGCAGATATGCTCTATAATGTGACTGTTGTCTGTTTATGGGATGATGCTGCAGGTTGCCGCCCGGCCTTGGCGGGTAATTGCAGCGGACCAGCCCTGCTGGACAGGGCGACGGGCTCCACTTCCCACCGCTGGACCATAGCGGATCGGGGGAAGACGCCAAAGGGATTCCGAGGCGTAACTTACATCCTCTTCTGCGTAGAGGATGCGCGCCGGGGAGACTCCCACCTTTGGCTGCGAGAACGAAAAAATTAGGAGGAAAAAAGATGGCCAACCAGAAAATCCGCATCAAGCTCAAGGCGTATGAGCACAACCTGATCGATCGCAGCGCCGAGCGCATTGTGGAAACCGCCAAGCGCACGGGCGCCCAGGTATCGGGCCCCATCCCGCTCCCCACGGAGAAGGAGATCGTCACCATTCTGCGTTCTCCCCACAAGTACAAGGACAGCCGCGAGCAGTTCGAGCGCCGCACTCATAAGCACCTGATCGACAACCACAACCCCACTCAGCGCACCGTGGACGCCATGATGAAGCTGGATCTTCCCGCCGGCGTCGAAATCGAAATCAAGCTGTAAGGCAGGAGGGAAAACATCATGAAGAAAGCGATCATGGGCAAAAAGCTCGGCATGACCCAGATTTTCATGCCCGACGGAAGCCTGGTTCCCGTCACTGTCATTCAGGCGGGTCCCTGCACCGTAGTTCAGAAGAAGACCATGGAAAACGACGGCTACGAGGCCGTGCAGTTCGGCTTCGACGCTTACGAATCCGAAAAGCGCGCCGAGAAGCTGGTCAACAAGCCCGAAATGGGCCATTTCAAGAAGGCTGGCGTAGAAGCCACCCGTCACCTGCGCGAGTTCCGCCTGGAAGACGCTGCTTCCTATGAAGTAGGCCAGGTTGTGAAGGTTGATGTTTTCGCCGAAGGCGACAAGATCGACATCACCGGCACCAGCAAGGGTCACGGTTTCACCGGTGCCATCCAGCGCTGGAACCAGCACATCGGCCCCAAGTCCCACGGTTCCAAGTATCATCGCGGCGTCGGTTCTCTGAGCGCTAACTCCGATCCTTCCCGCGTGTTCAAGAACAAGCACATGTCCGGTCATTACGGCGTGGATCGCACCACCATCCAGAACCTGACTGTTGTCAAGGTGGATGCTGAGCGCAACCTGCTGATGGTCCGCGGCGCTGTGCCCGGTTCCAACGGCGGATTGCTCCTCGTGCGCAATTCCGTGAAAGCCTGATAAGGAGGAACAACGATTATGCCCAGTATTCAAGTGCTGAACATGCAGGGCGCTAAGGTCGGCGAAATGGAGCTGAACGACAGCATCTTCGCCATCGAGCCTAACGTTGCCGCCATGCATCTGGTCGTCCGCTCCATCCTTGCCAACAAGCGTCAGGGCACGCAGAGCGCGCTCACGCGCGGCATGGTTCGCGGCGGCGGCCGTAAGATCTATCGCCAGAAGGGCACCGGTAATGCTCGCCATCACGGCAACCGTGCTCCCCAGTTCGCGCACGGCGGCGTGGTATTCGCGCCCCAGCCCCGCGACTACGTCATCAACGTTCCCAAGAAGGTTCGCCGCCTGGCTCTCAAGAGCGCGCTGACTGAAAAGTTCAACGCCGGCGAGATCGTGGTCGTTGATCAGATCAAGTTCGAAGAAGTCAAGACCAAGTATGCTGCCAAGATGCTCAAGGACCTGGGCGTCGAAAAGCGTGCTCTGCTGGTTCTGGAAGGCCGCGATGAATCCATCCTGCGCGCCACGCAGAACCTGGCCAACCTGGATGACTGCTACGTCAACACCCTGAACGTGTACGACATCCTGCGCGCCGGCAAGCTGGTTGTGACCCGTGCCGCTATGGAGAACATCCAGGAGGTGTATGCGTAATGAAGAATCCCCATGACGTCATCCTGCGCCCCGTCCTGACCGAAAAGGGTTACGACGGCATCGAGGAAAAGCGCTACGTCTTCGAGGTGGCTATCTCCGCCAACAAGACCGAAATCAAGCAGGCTCTGGAAGCCGTGTTTGAAGGCATCAAGGTCGAAAAGGTCAACACTGTGCGCACCATCGGCAAGATGAAGCGCCAGGGCCGCACCCAGGGCCGCACCGCCGAAATCAAGAAAGCCTATGTGAAACTGGCCGAGGATTCGAAGCCCATCGCGTTCTTCGAAGGCATGGCCTAAGGGAGGAAGAGTAAAATGGCAATTCGTGTATATAAGCCTACTTCGTCCGCCCGCCGCTTCATGTCCGTGCTCACCTTTGAAGAGATCACCAAGAAGACTCCTGAAAAGAGCCTGACCGAGTATCTCCAGAAGAACGCCGGCCGCAACAAGCAGGGCAAGATCACCGTCCGTCATCAGGGCGGCGGTAACAAGGTTAAGTACCGCATCATCGATTTCAAGCGCGACAAGCGTGACATTCCCGCCAAGGTTGCCGCTATTGAATACGATCCCAACCGCTCCGCGTTCATCGCGCTGCTGTTCTACGCCGACGGCGAGAAGCGCTACATCCTGGCGCCTCTGGGCCTGAAGGTTGGCGACACCGTGCTGGCCAGCGAAACCGCTGACATCAAGCCCGGCAATGCGCTGCCCATCAGCTCCATCCCCGTTGGTACGCTGATCCACAACGTTGAGATCAAGCCCGGCCGCGGCGGCCAGATGGTCCGCTCCGCCGGCGCCTATGCTCAGCTGATGGCCAAGGAAGGCGCCTATGCTCAGGTCCGCCTGCCCTCCGGCGAAGTGCGCATGGTTCCCATGAACGCCTACGCCACCATCGGTACCGTGGGTAACACCGATCACGAAAACGTGCGTCTGGGCAAGGCCGGCCGTGTCCGTCACATGGGCATCCGTCCCACCGTCCGCGGCGTCGTCATGAACCCCTGCGATCAC
>JAZQXQ010000164.1:0-2871 GCA_045632965.1 Clostridia bacterium | reverse complement strand
GCAGGCCGGCATTGATCCCGCACAGCTGAAAAAGCAATTGCGCACCTGGCAGTTCCCCGACGAAAGCCATGTGCTTTTGTGCTGCTTTGACGCGCCGGACCAGTTGTTTGTGCAGGGCTATGACGAAAACCGACCGCCCGTCCGCGCAAAGCTGAAGGATACCTGCATCACATTATCCGGAGGCAAAGCATGATTCGGCAGCTGATTCTCACATTATCCCTGCTCTTTTGCACCCTGCTGCTTGGCCTGTTGTGCGAAGTAAGCACCCACCGCATCGCCAACGAATACCAAAGCGACATGCTCTCCGTCGCCCTGCATTTATCCGAAAAGGACTGGGAAAGCGCGCTGCGCCGCACGGAAAACATCCACATGGACTGGCAGAAAACATGCCGCGTCGTGCAGCTGTGGATCAACCATGCCGATATCGACCATGTGACCGAGGCGCTCATCTGCCTGCGCGCCGCCATCATTGCGCAGGATTTTTCCTCTTCGCTCACCGCTTACGGACAATGTCTGGAAAATTTCGGTCATTTACACCACCGGGATGCGTTTACATTACGAAACATCTTGTGATATAATATAAGATGTTTTCGTATGTATACTATTTTCCCTAAGGAGCACTCCGCCGCAATGTCATTCAAAAAATCCGACATTTTAACCCTTCCCAACCTTTTGACCATCGTCCGCATGGCGCTCATCCCGGTATTCTGGGTGCTGATGATGGTGTACAATCTCAACTACTGGGCGCTTTTCACTTTTGTCATCGCTTCGCTCACCGATGTGGTGGACGGCTACATTGCCCGCAAATACAATCAGATCACGGACTTTGGCAAATTATTTGACCCCCTGGCCGACAAGCTGATGGTGCTCTCCGTGCTTATCACCTTGTGGCTGCGCAAGATCATTCCGGGCGTTGCTGTTCTTCTGATGGCCTTCAAGGAGCTTTTCCTCATTTTCAGCAGCGCAGTGCTCTATAAGCGCCAGATCGTCGTGCACAGCCTGTTTGTGGGCAAGTTCGCCCAGTGCGCCATCTGCCTTGCGCTGTTCCTTGCCTTCTTTGCGGATTCCTTCACCGCAATGACCGTACCGCCGCATATTTCTCTGCTCTGGATCGGCATCGGCGCGGCCTACACC
The DNA here is from genome assembly GCA_045632965.1 of Clostridia bacterium. Taxonomy (GTDB): domain Bacteria; phylum Bacillota; class Clostridia; order Christensenellales; family Aristaeellaceae; genus SFMI01. The sequence goes on along the minus strand of JAZQXQ010000164.1, from coordinate 1,737 downwards.
GCCATGGTATCCTACACCAACACCATCATCCGCCAGCTGCGCGGCGTTGAAACCACGTATTCCAACCGTACCGATAATTAAGATTTTTACATACAGGAGGGGCTTTACCATGCCTGACAAGAAAACTTTCTACATCACCACCCCCATCTACTATCCCAGCGGCAACATGCACATCGGCCACACCTACACCACCGTGGCCGCCGACAGCATGACCCGCTTCAAGAAGATGACGGGCCATGACACCTACTTCCTCACCGGCACGGACGAGCACGGTCAGAAGATCGAGCGCAAGGCCGAGGAAAAAGGCGTGACCCCCAAGCAGTACGTCGATGAAATCGTCGCCGAAACCAAAAAGCTGTGGAAGCTGATGGACATCGAATACGATGATTTCATCCGCACCACTGATGAGCGCCATGAAAAGGTCGTGCAGAAGATCTTCAAGAAGTTCTTCGACCAGGGCGACATCTACAAGCACGAATACGAGGGCCAGTACTGCACGCCCTGCGAATCCTTCTGGACCCCCACCCAGCTCAAAAACGGCTGCTGCCCCGACTGCGGCCGTCCCACCGAGCTTGTGCGCGAAGAAAGCTATTTCTTCCGTATGAGCAAATATCAGGACTGGCTGATCGACTATATCGAAACCCATCCCGATTTCATCCAGCCCGCTTCCCGCGCCAACGAAATGCTCAATAATTTCCTGCGTCCCGGTCTGCAGGATCTGTGCGTGAGCCGCACCTCCTTCAAGTGGGGCGTGCCGGTTGACTTTGATCCTAAGCACGTTGTGTATGTGTGGATCGATGCGCTGTCCAACTACATCACCGCCATGGGCTACATGAGCGATGACGATACCCTCATGCAGAAGTTCTGGCCCGCCGACGTGCATCTGGTGGGTAAGGAGATCGTCCGCTTCCACACCATTTACTGGCCCATCATGCTCCACGCCTTGGGTCTGCCCCTGCCCAAGCAGGTGTTCGGCCACGGCTGGCTGCTCTTTGGCGGCGACAAGATGAGCAAGTCCAAGGGCAACATCGAATACCCCCAGCCCATCGTGGCCCGCTATGGCTCCGATGCACTGCGCTATTATCTGATGCGCGAAATGCCCTTCGGCGCGGACGGCAACTACACCAACGAAGCCATGCTCACCCGCGTGAACGCCGACCTGGCCAACGACCTGGGTAATCTAGTCAGCCGCACGGTGGCCATGATCGAAAAGTACTTTGACGGCGTCGTTCCCGCGTGGGACGAAGGCGCTGTCGATGAGGCGCTCGATCTCCCCCTGCGCGATCACTGCGCCGCCCTTCCCAGGCTGGTAGAAGAGCAGATGGACAAGCTGCAGTTCTCCCAGGCGCTGGTGGAGATCTGGAAAGTCATCGGCGAGTGCAACAAATACATCGACGCCACCCAGCCCTGGGTGCTGGGCAAGGATCCCGAAAAGAAGGATCGCCTGGGCAATGTCATGTTCATGCTAGCCGAATGCATCCGCTTTGTGGCCGTGCTGATCGCGCCCGTCATGCCCCGCACGCCCGAACGCATCTTTAAGCAGCTGGGCGTCACCGATGAAAACCTGATGAGCTGGGAAGGCCTCAAGGAATTCGGTCTGCTGCCTGCCGGCACCAAGGTAGAAAAGGGCGAAGCCCTCTTCCCCCGTCTGGATGTGAAAAAGGAACTGGAAGCTCTTGCCGCCGAAAAGGCGCCCGCCGCGCCCGCTCCCGTCCCCGAAAAGAAGGAAGAAAAGAA
>JAZQXQ010000163.1:0-16065 GCA_045632965.1 Clostridia bacterium | reverse complement strand
GTCCTCCACCAGCGGCGTATCCGCTCCGGTGCCCTCCGAAGCGTCAATCACGGCCAGCAGGCCTTCGCGGGCAAGGGTGTAGCCGCTGCCGGCGTCGCCCAGCAGATATCCCCAGCCGCCGGCCACATGCTGATGGCCTTTTTCGTCCAGCATCAGCAGCATGGAGCCCGTGCCGCAGATGACAATCACGCCGGGCTTGCCCATGGTAAAGCCCATTAAAGCAACATAGGCGTCGGACTGCAGATCAAGCTGATCGGGAGAAAACAGCCCGCCGCAGAAGCGGGACAGCGTTACTTCATCCGCCGGGCCGTCCAGCGCGGACATGCCCACGCAGACCTGCTTGTCCTGCGCGCCGCATTGCCGGCACAGGGCGGATACCATGCTCTCCAGCCGCTCGCGCACGGCTGTGACGCCGCTGGTATGAAAGTTGAGCCCGCCGCCTTCGGTAATGGCGGTGATGCGGCCGTCCGGCGCGGCGGCAACGGCTGTGGAATGCGTGCCGCCTCCGTCAATGCCGATCAACAAGCGATTATTCACGGCAAAAGCTCCCTTCTGCTATGGATGAACATAACTATTATCAAATCATATTCGACATGTATCGCCGATTTCCTTCTTAAAAATGCTATTTATAAATAGTTTTGAAAAATGCTTGTAAACGGAATCCAACTGTGCTATACTACATAAAAATGACAAACTAAGCTGTTTATATCAAGACGACCTTTTTTATTTATCGGACGGAGGCGAAGCAGATGCCGAAGGGAAATGTATCAGTAAAGGGCGAGATCTCTCCGATCAAAAAGAAACGCAAAAAGTTTACCTGGGATGATTTTGAACTGACGCTTTTGTCGCTGCCGACGGTTGCGTGGTTTATAGCATTTTGCTACATCCCCATGTTCGGCATTGTGTTTGCCTTCAAAAATTACAAGTATAAGCCGGGCAAGGGCTTTATCTACAGCCTGTTTGTGCATTCCAAATGGGTGGGACTGAAGAATTTCAAATTCCTGCTCCGCTCGCCGGATATTCTCAATATCTTCCGTAATACGATCTGCTACAACATCGTTTTCATCTGCATCGGCGTGACGGTGCCGGTGGCGCTGGCGATCATGATTACCCAATTGCGTTCGCGCAAGCTGGCCAAGATCTGCCAGACCTCGGTTTTCCTGCCGCACTTCCTCAGTTGGGTTGTTATCAGCTACTTCGTGTTCGCCTTCCTGTCTACCGATAAGGGCCTGGTCAACTCCATCATCGTGGCCCTTGGCGGCGAGAGGATCATGTGGTACCAGGAGAAAAAATACTGGCCCTACCTGCTGACCTTCATCAACACCTGGAAGACCTTCGGCTATTCCATGGTTGTGTACATGGCCACCATCACCGGCATTGACAACAGCCTCTATGAGAGCGCGGTCATCGACGGCGCCAGCAAGTGGCAGCAGTGCAAGGGCATTACCATTCCGCTGCTGCGTCCCGTGATCTCCATCATGTTCATCATGAACGTGGGCAATATCTTCTCCACGGACTTTGGCCTGTTCTTCCAGGTGACGCGTGACTCTAACTCCATCATCGACGTGACCCAGACGCTGGACGTATATGTCCATAAGGCCTTGATGCAGTCCAATAACTACAATTACTCCTCTGCGGTTTCTCTGCTGCAGAATACGCTGGGCTGTATCCTGCTGCTGGTGGCCAACAGAGCGGTCAAGCTCATCGACCCGGAGAGCGGATTGTTCTGATCTGTCCGCCGCGATCACCTGAAAGGAGGAGAAAAAATGTCAACGACTGCTCACAAGCCCAATCTGAAAATAACGCCTGACGGCCTTGTTCGTTTTAATCAGATCAAGCCTCTGACCAATCTGTGCTTCTCGCTGCTGTTCATTCTGCTGGCGCTGATGACCTTCCTGCCGCTTTTGTTCGTGCTGATCATTTCCATTTCTTCGGAGGCGTCCATCGCAAATAACGGCTACAGCTTCTTCCCGGAAGAGCTTTCGCTGGCCTCCTACGAGTATCTGTGGACCTCCAGGGATTACATCGGCCGCGCTTTCCTCAATTCCGTAGGCATTACCATTGTCGGTACGCTTCTCGGCCTTGTGCTGACGTCCACGCTGGGGTACACCCTTTCGCGTCCCAACTTCTATCTCAAGGGCCTGTACACCACCATGATCATCATCCCCATGCTCTTCTCCGGCGGTCTGGTTGCGCGCTACATGGTCAATACGCAGGTGTATCACCTGAAGAATACCTACCTGTCGATGATCCTGCCCGGCGCCTGCTCCACATTCTATGTGGTGATCATGCGCACATTCTTCCAGACGACGGTGCCTGACAGCATCATTGAATCGGGCAAGATTGACGGCGCCAGCCAGCTGCGTATCTTTGTACAGCTGGTGCTGCCCATCTCGCTGCCGGTTATCGCGACCATCGGTCTCTTCCTTACATTCAATTACTGGAATGCCTGGTACGGCGCTATGCTGTACATCGACAGCAATCACCGTACGCTGTATCCGCTGCAGTACGTGCTGATCAGTATTGAAAAGAACATTTCCTTCATGGCGCAGAATGAGCAGCACTTCACCGAAGAAGCCATGGTGAACCTGCCCTCCGAAACCATGCGCATGGCCATCGTTATGGTCGTTGTACTGCCCATCGCCTGTTCCTACCCCTTCTTCCAGCGTTATTTCGTAGGCGGCCTGACCATCGGCGCCGTCAAGGGTTAATTAAAACCCTGTTTCCACAGCAACAAACGGCCGAGAGTGCCGTTAAGTTGATATAATTAAGGAGGTTACCACATGAAAAAGCTGCTTTCTCTCGTACTCGTGCTTGCCATGGTTCTGTCCATGGGTCTGAGCGTGGCGCAGGCTGACGAGCCGACCAAGATCATTTGGTGGGTATATGCCGCCAGCGACGCGCCCATCGATACTCAGCTGGTAGTGGATGCTGCCAACAAGTATTCCGCTGATAAGATCGGCGTCACCGTTGAGCTGATCTTCAAGAACGAAGACCAGTTCGCGCTGGACATGACCACCGGCGTGGAATACGACATGACCTTCACCTGCGACTGGGCGAACGACTTCGTCTCCAACGCCAGTGATGAAATGTTCTATGACATCACCGAACTGGTGAAGACCGCCACTCCCGATCTGTATGCCAGCATGGAAGAAAAGTACTGGACCAATGCCGGCTCCCTGAACGGCAAGATCTACGCTGTGCCCACCCTGAAGGACATGGCCAGCCAGCAGTTCTTCCGCTTCGATAAGGATCGCTTCGAAGCCATCGGCATCACCATCCCCGACTACATGACCTTCGCCGAACTCGAGCCCATGCTCGAAGCCTACAAGAATGCCTATACCGACCTGTATCCCCTGATGATGGGTAAGGGCGGTCTGACCGGTATGACCAACTCCGCGCAGTGGATCGCCGGCAACTACCTGTGCTCTCCCTATCACCTGGCCGGCACCGATCGTGAAAACAAGATTATCCCCTTCTGGGAAGACGAAGTTCTGATGGAACGCTATCAGCTGCTGAGCAAGTGGTACCGCATGGGCTACATCAATCCCGATGCCGCCACCATCGAGTCCATCGGCTCTGACATCCGCGCTGCCATCCGCTCCGGTTCCGCTTGGCCGGGCTACTACTCCGGTTTCTCCAGCTGGGCCGGCATCAATGTTGAAGGCTCCTGCTACGCTGGTCCCTACATGTCCCTGGCCACCATGCGCGGCGCCATGAACGCCATCAACGCTGCCGCTACCGAAGAAAAGGCCATCGCCTGCCTGAAGTACCTCGAGCTGCTGAGCACCGACCGTACTTTCCGCGACATCCTGCGCTACGGTATCGAAGGAACCCACTTCAATTATGTTGAAGTTGACGGCATCAAGGCTGTTGAACGCACCGAACAGGGCAACAAGAACTGGTCCATGGACGCTTTCGTCACCGGTTCCGTTGTGAATGCTTCCGTTACCTCCAACGCTCTGTATGACTGGGAAGAAATCTTCAAGGGCTATGAGAAGGCCATCATTTCTACCCTGGGCACCTGGAGCTTCATCGATGACGAAGTGGAAGCCGAAATGGCTGCCTGCTCCGCTGTTATGGCGAAGTACACTGCCGAACTCCTGACCGGTACCATCGACCTCGAAGAGAAGCTGCCCACCATCAAGGCTGAACTCGAAGCCGCCGGTATCTACACCGTTCAGGCCGAAGCCCAGCGTCAGCTGGATGCCTATCTGGCCGGCAACTAATATCTGAACCCATTAAGGGGGCGGAGGTAAAGCCTCCGCCCCTTTTTATATCGCCGCTGAAGGGGAAATACCTGCACGCGGCGAATTGATTTATGGATTATACTTGAAAGAAGGCGATTTTATGGATTATACCGTCGCCCCAATCAATCAGGAAGAACTGGTGCGCATTCGCCGCCAATTGCACATGTATCCCGAATTGAAGTGGGATCTGCCCATGACCGCAGCGCTGGTCAAGGAGGAATTGACAAAGGCCGGAATTGAGTTTGTCGCGGACAAGTATGGCAAAAACACCATCGTCGCCACGATCAATCCCGGGATTACGCGTTTTACCATCGGCATCCGCGCGGATATGGACGCGCTGCCCATCCTGGAAAACAACCATGATAAGGCCTATCGCTCCAAACATGACGGCATCATGCATGCCTGCGGCCATGACGCGCACACGGCGATGCTCATCGGCGCGGCCAAGGCGCTGCATGCCATCCGCGATCAACTGACCTGCCGGGTCAAACTGCTGTTCCAGCCCTGTGAGGAAGGCCGCCCCAGCGGCGCGCGCACCATGTGCGAGCATGGCGTGATGCAGGATATTGACTGCATCATCATGTGCCACGTCAACTGTGTGGACGGCGTGCATGTGATTTCCTCCAACCCTGCTACCACCAATTGCTCTTCCGTGGCGTTTAAGGTGGAGCTTGGCGGCCGCAGCGTGCATGTGGCTACGCCGCATGTGGGCATTGATGCGCTGGCTGCCGGCGTGAAGGTGTATAATGGCATTCAGCTGATGATCAGCCGCGAGGTCGATCCTTTTGATACCTGTGTGATGAGCGTTACCACCATGCAGGCGGGCAGCACGGTATCCGCCAATGCGGACAAATGCGTGATGGAAGGCTCGCTGCGCTGCCTCAAGGACAAGACAATGAACTGGGCGCGCGAGCGGCTGACAAAGCTTGTGCGCCTGGTGGCGGAGGAATGCGGCGTCAGCTGGGATGTATCCTGGTCCGGCGATCCGCTGCCCAGCGCGCACAATGATCCTGCGCTTTACGAGGCGTTTACGGCCTCTGCCCGCAAGGTGGTCGGCCGGGAAAAGGTGATCCTTCTGCCCACCAGCCCCGGCGCGGAGGACTTTGCCTATTACGAAAAGGAAAAGCCGGGCCTGCTCTTTGGCCTCGGCATGCGCAATGAGGAAAAGGACGCCTGCTATCCCGCGCATCCCAAGGAGTGGGATATTGACGAGGATGCGCTGGAAACGGGCGTGAAGGTCTTTGTGCAGTTTGTGCTGGACAATATGGGCGGCATTGAAGGAATGGTCATTCCGGCGAAGGAGGATTAAGAATGTCAAAATTTTATTGTCAGCTGGATTATGAGCATGTGCCGTATCCCTCGCCCGTGGGCGCGGTGAACGGCAATATCGCCAACAACGGCTGCGGCGTGTGCGCGGCGTCGATGGTGGTGGAAAACATGCTGGGCGTGGATTTTCCGCCTGAGGAAGCGGCAAAGCTGGCCAAGGCCTGCGGTGCGCGCGAGGGCTACGGCACGGATCTGTATATCTTTTCGCCCGTTTTCGCCAAGGCATTTGGCCTCAAGGAGCGCAATACGGAAGATCCCGCCGAGGCGCTGCGCTTCCTGCAGGAAAAGCGGGGCATGGTGATTGCCAACGTCCGCGGCGACCGGCCGGATGACGGCTATATCGGTGTGTTCTCCGACGGCGGTCATTATGTGGTGATTGCAGAAGCAGAGGGAACGACCGTCAAGGTGTGGGATCCCATGTATAAGGAAGGCAGCGGCCGCTTTGACGTGCCCGGCCGCATCGACAAGGTAAAGCTGGACGGAACGGATGCGTATGCCGATATGTCGGTCTTTTATGAAGACTGCAAGGAACGCCCGTTTTTCCTCTACGAAAAAGAAAAAGGAAGGTAAATACCAATGATTGCTGAAATTTTTGAAATTATCATGATTGTTTGCTTTGGCCTTTCCTGGCCGATGAACGTGATCAAATCCTACCGCGCCCGCACGACCAAGGGCAAGTCCCTGCCCTTCCTGCTGCTGATTATCACAGGCTATGTGTTTGGCATCATCGGCAAGCTGCTCGGCGGCAATTTCAAGTGGTATGTGCTGTTCTTCTACGTGTTGAATCTGCTGATGGTATCCACGGACCTGATGCTGTATATCCGCAATTACCGTCTTGATAAGGAAAACGGCCTGATCTGATAAGGGAGGATTGTCATGGCGATTTTCGGCGTGTGGATGTGGCCGGAATCTGTGCGCAAATACGGCGCGGCGGCGGTGACGAAGCGCTGCCAGAAGGCCGGGGTGACGGATATCTATTTTCTCACCAAGGGCCTGAGCGGCATGGCGTCGTATCACAGCGCCGTTGCGCCCACCGATTGCGAACGGGATCTGCTTGGCGAATTGCTTGATGCGGCGCATGCGCGGGGCATTCGCGTGCATGCCTGGTTTACATCCGCCAGCGACGAGGAATATAAAAAAGCGCATCCGGAGAGCGGCCGGTATCATTATATCAAGGGCCGCGATCGGGGCTTGATTTCGCTGGCTGATGCGGATTATCTGGGCTACATGACGGACGTTACGCGCGAATTGTGCCGCAGTTATCCCATTGACGGCTTGCATTTGGACTATATCCGCTACAATCATTTGATTTACGGCTGGGATGAAATAGATCTGGCGCGCTACGCGGCCGAGGGCGCGGATGTCAGCGTGCTGCGCGGCATGATGGACAGCGCTTACCGCGAGGAAAAAGGCCCCGAGGCCATCTTTGAGGCCTACCGTGCGGGAAATCAGCATGTGCGTGCACTCGCTCGCACCCGCCGCAGGGATGTGGTGCATTTCGCCTCGACGCTGACGCAAGCTGCACGTGCGGAAAAGAGCGGCCTGATCCTCACGGCTGCGCTGATGCCCGAGGGCGCGTATGACGATATCGCCTTTGCGGACGTGCACTACGGACAGAACTTTGAGGATGCAGCGGCGCTGTATGACTATGTGCTGCCCATGGCCTATTCCAAGGCGTATGAAAAAGACGGTGAATGGGTGCGCATGGTGGCGCAGGGCAGCGTAAAGCGCGGTCTGCGCACAGTGATGGGCCTGCACGCCTACGAGGGCGGCACGGGCGATACGCTGCGGGAGGATATTGCTGCGCTCGCGGGCGCGCCGGTGGAGGGCATTTGCCTGTTCCGCGAGGGCGCGTTTGTGATGGCCTTTGCCGAGGAAAGGGCGCTGCGGATTTTTAATCCGCTGGATAAGCCGGTGACGGCATTGGCGGACGGAGAAAAGATGATTTCTTTGGATGTTTCCATTCAGCCGGGAGAAGAGCGCGTGCTGCACATGCCCGCGGCTATAAAGCAGCTCAGGGCCTTTACCGATGACAAAGAGGTCAGCATATTTTTTGCCGGTTCATAAGTTTTGATGTTGAAGGAGATCATGTATGTTTTCGCTGAGACACTATACCGCTCCTGATTTTACCAGGGAGATATTTGTCAATGCGCCCGATGCGGTTTTTCTGCCCGCGCCGGCCGACGGCGCAGCGCCGGATAATTTCCACGCGATGAGCATTTTTCCCGAGTACGTGAAGTGCGAGGGAAAGTGGCTGCTGGCGGAAGAAAGCCGCATGGACTGCGTGGCCGTGCTGGAGGAAGGCCGCATCAAGGTGGTGGAATTCCGCCTGCTGAAAAAGGGCGATATGGTGCTTGTGGGCCGCACGGAAAACTGCGAGGACGGCATTTATCTGCATGTCGATGGCTTTAACGAGGAAAAAGGCGTGGAAGAAGCCTTTTCCTTCCGCCGCAGCCGCAGCCGTGAAACGGCGTATTCGCAGGATTATGCGGATCTGTATGAGCTGCTGCGCCATGACAAAGAGCATGGCAAAATTGTCTGGGTGCTGGGGCCGGCCTTCTCCTTTGACCGCGACGCGCGTCAGGCGATGAGCTGGCTGATTGAGAATGGCTATGTGCATGCCATTCTGGCCGGCAATGCGCTGGCGACGCACGATCTGGAGGGCGCGTATCTGGGAACGGCGCTGGGGCAGGATATCTATACGCACGTGTCGCAGCCCAACGGTCATTACAACCATCTGGAAACCATCAACCGCGTGCGCCGTCACGGCGGCATCAGCAATTTTATCCGCGAGGAAGGCATCGACAACGGCATCATTTACAGCTGTGAAAAATGCGGCGTGCCCTATGTGCTGTGCGGCTCCATCCGCGATGACGGCCCGCTGCCGCCTGTCTTTGCCGATGTCTATGCGGCGCAGGACGCTATGCGCAATCAGGTGCGCAACGCCACGACAGTCATCTGCATGGCCACGATGCTGCATACCATCGCCACGGGCAATATGACGCCCTCTTATCGCGTGATGCCGGATGGCACGGTGCGCCAGGTGTATTTCTACTGCGTGGATGTGAGCGAGTTTGCCGTAAACAAGCTGGCGGACCGCGGAAGCCTGAGCGCCCGCGGCATCGTCACCAATGTGCAAGATTTTGTTGTGCTGCTGCAAAAGAATCTGGAGCAAGGAAACGAGCAGGATTAAGGGGGATTGAGTATGATTTTGTTCCCGCAGCCCGGTTTTATGGATTTGCATGAGGGCGTGTTTGTGCTGCCGGTGCAGGAGGAATACCGCGATCTGATGAAATTTTACCGGCAGGTAAAGGCGGGCATTCCGGGGATTGACGTGGCGGTATCCGCGCTGCTTGCCAAGGAAGAATATGATCTTGATATTACCGGCGCAGGCGTAAAGATCTGTGTATCCTGCGATGAGGGCCTCTTCCGCGCGGTCACCTCCCTGCAGCAGATGTTGCTGCGCACTCATGGCGAACTGCCGTGTGTGTCTATCAAGGACAAGCCCGCCTTGCCGCGCCGCGGCTACATGCTGGATATCAGCCGCGGAAAAAAGCCGCGCATGGAAACCATCAAAATGATGATCGATTATCTCGCGGCGCTCAAATACAATGAGTTTCAGCTGTATATGGAGGGCGATTGCTTCAAATACGCCGCTTATCCCAAGGAAACGGCGGATTTTGATTGCCTGACGCCCGAGAACATCGTGGAACTCAATGTATACTGCAAGGAGCGCTTTATTGATCTGGTGCCCAATCAGAACTCCTTCGGTCACATGTATACCTGGCTGAAAAAGCCCGATTTTCATCATCTGGGCTTGTTTGAGAACGAGGACGAAGTGCCCTCTACGCTCAATCCCCTGCTGCCCGAGAGCTTTGAGTTTGTCTGCAATCTGTATCAATCGCTCCTGCCCTATTTTGATTCGGAGTATGTCAATATCGGCCTTGATGAGGCGTATGGCCTTGGCCGCTATCAGATTGAGGAATACTGCCGGGAAAAGGGCAAGGATGTGGTGTTCATGGAGTGGCTGAACAAGCTCAATGACCATATCCGCGATACCTACGGCAAAAAGGTGATGTTCTGGGCGGACATGATCTATAATTATCCCCAGAGCTACCACATGGTGCCCAAGGATGCCATTGCGCTGGAATGGGGCTATGAACTGATTCAGTCCCAGCGTATGACGGCGCACTGCATTGCCTACCGCGACGCCGGCGTGCGCTATTATGTGTGCCCTTCCGTCAATACGCACGGCAGCCTGACCAGCCGTATGGATGTGACCACCTTCAACCTGCGCACCTGCGCGGAGCTGGCGGTGGAATACGGAGCGGAAGGTTACCTTGTAACCGACTGGGGCGACGGCGGGCATTATCAGCAGTGGTGCTGGAGCATGCAGCCCATCGCGCTGGGCGGTCAGTACGGCTGGAATCCGGGCAAACAGCAGGATGGCGAGAGCTTCAAGGCGGAGTTCATCCGTGCGGCGGAAGATTTTACGGATGAATACTTCTTCGGCGGCGCCAAGGTATCAAGGCTCATGTACCGCATGGCCAATTATTACCTGCTTGAGCCTGAGCGCGTGCACGTATGCACCATGAGTGCCAAGCAGCTGACGCTGCCCATCAGCGTGACCAAGTACGCCCATCTGTTTGACATCAAGGACAGCGGCGACGATTTCTATTTTGACAATGTAACGGAATACGTCCGCAAAGTCATGGCGGATATCGAAAAGGTGGACTTTGACGACCGCCTGAAGCGTGAAATCCGCCTGACGGCCTGGCTGATTGAACTGGGCAGCGAAATCTGTAAGGTGAAATTACATCCGGCCGAGTCCCTTGACAAGGTGGACGAGCTGGCGGCGATGATCGGCCGCATCCTGCCGGAGTATATCGAAATCTGGAATTACCGCAACTTTGAGATGGGCATTGCCCGTTTCCGCGATTATCTTATTGACCGCCGTGCGGAACTGCTGGCGCTCAAGGGATAATATCGCAAGGACCGAAAGGGGAAAGCATGAGCATTGAAGCCAAAACGGTGGATGAGTCCCGTGTGGAGACCGTTCACATTGTACGTCCCAATCATTTAAACGGCGCCAACCGCCTCTTCGGCGGTATCCTGATGCAGTGGATTGACGAAGTGGCGGGCATTGTCGCCAAGCGGCATTCCATGAGCAATGTGACGACGGCGTCGGTGGATAACCTGACCTTCCTGCACGGCGCGTACCAGAACGAAATGGTGGTTATCAAGGGCAAGATGACCTGGGTGGGCACATCCTCTATGGAGGTGTGCGTGGATACCTATGTGGAAAATCTGCAGGGCGAGCGCAACCGGATCAACAATGCGCATTTCATGATGGTTGCGCTGGATGAAAATGATACGCCGGTGCGCGTGCCGCGCTTGATATTGCAGACCGAGGATGAGCATCTGGCCTGGGCGCACGGCGAAGAACGCCGCCGCATCCGCAACCAAAGAAAAAAAGATAAGCTGGACGGCATCTGATGTATAATAAAGAACTCCGCTGCGATCGGTTAAAGATGGCAGCGGAGTTCTTTTGCGAGTACAGGTGCTGTTTGCTCTAATGCGGCGATGAAATGCTCGGTTGTTTTGGTAGGCAATTGCACGAACACTTTCAGCAGGGTTTCGACGGCGGGGCGGCCGTGACGCTGGTAAATGTCGTAATATATGAGCGTGCCGGTGGCGTGTACATCGTTCGGACGCTGCTTTCCTTCGGGATGCAAGGCAAGGGAGGAACGCTTGTAATTTGCCTGGGCTTCTTTGATCAACATATCGAAAAGAGCAGGATTATGATCGAGTGTATATAGCAGAGCGCTCCATTCGGCGTTTGTTTCGTTCAGCCAGTCTTCCCAGCTTTCGGTATCTGCGCCTGTGGCGTAAGCGTGACCCAGTTCATGCGCCAATATATGCACAAGCCGATCGGGAATCTCATAGCTTTTGCCAAAAACGATGAGGTTGCCGCGGATATACGCACCGGGGCAGTGGTTTTCCTGCGGCAGAAAAACAATGGTGCGCTGTGTGCTGCTGCCATAGCCGTAGAGCTGCGCGTAAAAGCGCAGAATAGCGGCATAGCTGCCGGAAAAGACAGGGGCGAGCGGTTTGAAACGGTCATCGAAAAAGAGTAGGCGCGCGCCGTCAATTTCAATGCAGGTGCAGGCGTTGGAATTGTACAGCAGGATATTACAATCGCTGAATGCCTGCTGCGAGGATTGATAGCGCCAGCAATGCGCCTGCGCATCGTAAATACCATTTACAAGCGTAAGTGAGTCATCGTGCAGCAGCGTTACATCGTATGCTTCATCGGCGTCAAAGCCCATCGGATACCAGCCGTTATAGAAGCTGAAGTGATACAAATCCGGCTGCAGAAAGAGGAAAAAACCGCATAAGGGGCCTTCATAATCAAATGTCAGCTGCCCGGGCTGCAGGCCGGAAAAGGAATACTTGGTCATAGGCGGACGAAATTCCGGCCGGCAGGCTTCTTTGGCGACGGGGATCACGGGATGACCGTTATTCAGAAAGGCGGAGGGAGACAGGGAATGCAGCAGCGCAAAACTGAAGTTGCCCGTGCATACGGGCAGCGTACAGCGCACATGGATGGCATTGCCTGGATATAGTTGAAGCGTCAGCTGCATGCAAAACTCCTCCTTCTGTCAGTAATCATAATACGATAGCCTGCTATGCCCACCCCGGGCTGATCATTTCTGCAGATTGCCTTCAAGCTGCTTTGCCTGCTGCATCATATAATCGCGGAACATGCGTACGGCGGGGGAGAGATAGCGCTTGTCATCCCAGATGAGGTAGCTGGTCATTTGCAGCGGCGGATCGGATACGGGCACGAGCTTGGTGTTTTCGCGGAAGCGCCCTGCCCAGGAAATAGCCGGCGCCAGCGACACGCCCATGTTTTCCGATACGTATTTGCGCACATAGTAGGGATCGTCGCAGATGAAGGGGATGTGCGGCTCAAAGCCCGCCGAGCGGCAATGCTCATAGGTGAGGGCGTAGAGCGTGGAGCGCGGCGACATGGTGATGAATTTTTCGTCGTGCAGGTCGGAAAGGCGGATGCTTTTCTGTTTTGCCAGGGGATGCCCTTCGTGCACGGCCAGCACGATGGGCTCGCAGATCAGCGGCGCGAAGCCGTGCATCTGCCCGTGCGACTGCACGGTGGAAATGCACAGATCGTATTCCGCGCCGTCATCGCCCGAATAATCGTGGGAGATGGAAAAATTGATGTGCGGATATTTTTCGGCAAAATGCGACACGCAGTCAAAGCAAAAGCGCCGGCCTTCCAGCGCCAGCACACGGATGGCGCCGGAGATATTCTCCTGCTTGGTGCGCATGGCCTGCACGCCGTTATCCAGTTCCAGCAGGGCCTTTTCCACATATTTCTGGAATTGCCTGCCGTTTTCGTTAAGGTAAATGCGGTTGTTTTTGCGGTCAAAAAGCTGCACGCCGCCAAGCTCTTTTTCAAGGCGGGCGATCGTCTGCGACATGGCGGGCTGGGGGATACGGTGATGCGCCGCCGCGCGGGTGACCGATTCCATCCGGGCGACGGTCAGGAAATACTTAAGCTGCAATAATTCCATAAAAAATCCCTCCTGCATGCATTGTATCATATATCCAAAATTATGCAAATATATATCAATTGATATTTTACAAGGAATCATAAAGCGGCTATAATAATATCATCCCAAGATACGTTTACAATCTGAAAGGATGCAATATGGATCTGATTATCATTGCCGGCATGCCGGCCTCGGGCAAGAGCACATACGCCAAAAAGCTCAGCCGCGCCATCGGCTATCCCATCATTGAAAAAGACAACATCAAGGAAGAGCTCTTTGACACTTTGGGCTTTACCTGCTATGCGGAAAAGCGCCAGCTGGACGTGGCGGCCACGGCTGCGCTGCTGCGCGTGGCGGATGATATGCTGTCCTGCGGCCAGTCGCTGATCATGGTCAATAACTTCCGCGATGACGCCAAGGCTGCGCTGGAAAAGCTGATCAACAAATACGACTGCCGCTGCGTGATCGTCTTCTTCGGCGGCAACAGCGACGTATTCTTCAAGCGCTATGTGGAGCGCGACAACGCCCACGCGCGCCATCGCGGCCATGCGCTGCAGGAGCATTATCCTCCGCGTCCGGGCGATCCCACGGAATACGAAATGACCCGCGAGGAATTCCGCCAGAAGTTTGAAATGCTGGGCATGGATTCCTTGCAGGTGCAGGGCGGCGTGCGCATTGTGGTGGACGCCACCGATCCCGCGCAGATTGACGTTCCTGCGCTCAATGATGCGATCAAACAAGCACTGAACAATAAAGAATAACAGGAAAGAAGGTATTCACATGAAAAAGATCGTTGCGTTCCCCTTCCGCAGCCAGAAGTCGCTGATGCACGCCGAATCCCGTCAGATGCTCCTTGACGCGGGCTTTGAAATCGTTGCCAACGAAACGGGCGCTGCGCTGCCCGCCGATCAGCAGAAGGAAATGATCAAGGATGCGTATGCCATCGTGGCCGGCACCGAAAAGTATGATGCGGCTATGCTGGAAGGCTGCGACAACCTCAAGGCCGTCATCCGCTTTGGCGTGGGCACGGATAACTTTGATCTGAAGACCATGAAGGAAAAGGGCATCGAAGTGGGCGTGATCGCCAACCACGATTCCGTGGCTGAATTTGCCATGATGCTGCTTCTCTCCGCCATGAAGAACGCGCCCCGCCTGGATCGCGATGTGCGTCAGGGCAAGTGGGCGCGCTATCCCCAGAAGGAACTGACCGGCAAGACCGTGGGTATCATCGGCTTTGGCCGCATCGGCCGCCGTCTGGCTGAAATGCTGCAGGGCTTCAAGGTCAATCTGCTGGCCTACGATCCCTACCTGAACGAAGAAAAGGCTGCGGAGCTTCATGCCATGGCCGTATCGCTGGACGAATTGCTTAAGCAGTCTGACGTAGTGTCCCTGCACCTGCCCCATACCCCCGAAACCGATCATATGTGCAACGCCGATTTCTTTGCCAAGATGAAGGACGGCGCGTACTTTGTCAATACCTCCCGCGGCAAGCTGGTGGATGAAAAGGCCCTGTGCGCCGCGCTTGAAAGCGGCAAGCTGTCCGGCGCCGGCATCGACGTGTACGAAGTGGAGCCCGTCACCCCCGATAATCCCCTGTTCAAGGTGGAAAACACGGCGCTGGCGCCTCACTGTGCGGCCCTGTCCTATGAGACAAACTACAACGGCGCCATCGTCTGCGCGCAGTCCATCATCAATGTGCTCAATGGTGAAAAGCCTGTCAACCCGCTGTTCTAAGGAGCTGGCATCATGAAAGAAATGAATCTGAAATATGAAATCTGCGTCATCGGCGCAGGTCCTGCCGGCCTGTGCGCGGCCATTGCGGCGGCGCGCCAGGGCAAAAAAGTGCTGGTGGTAGAAAAGAACGGTTATCTCGGCGGTAATGCCTCGATGGGTCTTCCATTTCTGGGCTTCCTGGATCTTAACGGCAAGCAGGTCGTCGCCGGTATGGCGCAGGAATGGGTGGATCGCCTGACTGCGCGCGGTATGTGCGAAGGTCACCGTGAATGCCCCAAGCACAATTCCGTCACCTGCTATCACTCTGAAACCTTCAAGCTGGTGGCCATCGACTGGCTGCGGGAAGAAAAGGTGGATGTGCTGCTGCACCTGGAGGCCTGCGATACGCTGGTGGAAGACGGCCGCCTGAAGAAGGTTACCTTCTATGGCAAGGGCAACCGCGTGCAAGTGGAAGCCGATATGTTTATCGACTGCACGGGCGACGGCGACGTGGCCTACCTCGCGGGCGCGGAGTACGATATGGGTCAGGAGGACACGGGCGTATTGCAGCCGCCCACCGTCATGTGCACGGTGGAGGGCGTGGATACGGCCAAGCTCTTTGACCATATTGAAGCGCATCCCGAAGAAATGACCTACTCCGCGACGATCGACCATCGTCCGGGTTACGATGCTCCCTATTTCCGCGCCAGCAAGAACCACGTGTTCGTCGGCCTGCGCCAGACCTTTAACCGTCTGCGTGAGGCGGGCAAGCTGCCTGTTGAGCGCGAAACGCTGATCTACATCAAGAGCCCCAATCCGGGCGAGATCTACATTAACTCCACCCGTCTTCTGCGCACAGACGCCACCGATATCGTCAGCTTGACCAATGCCGAACTCGAAGGCCAGCGTCAGGTGGGAGAGTTGGTCAAGGTATTGCGCGAGGAAGTGCCGGGATTTGAAAATGCTTTCATCGCGGCCATTCAGCCCAACCTCGGCGTGCGCGAGACGCGCCGCATCCGCTGCCGTGATACCGTATGTGCTGAGCAGGCTGTTGCCGGTGAAATTCCCGCAGATACCGTCGTGTTGTGGGCCTATAAGATCGATATTCATTCCGGCGTAGACCGTTCCACCATCTTCAGCACTGTCAAGGAAGCTTTCGGCATTCCCTACGGCTGCCTTGTGCCCAAGGATATCACCGGCCT
>JAZQXQ010000162.1:0-3314 GCA_045632965.1 Clostridia bacterium | reverse complement strand
GAAAACCTTCTTCCTCCTCCATGCGCAGATTGCTCAGCCATTCGTACAGCCTGCGCGTGGTGCCGGTAAAGGCAATCGCAATGCAATACCTGCCGCCCTCCAGCGGATGCGCCATCACGGTGGCTTTGCAGGTATTGATTTCTTCCTTCTGCCGCTTAAAGCCGCGATACTGGCTGATGGGATCCAGCCGCTCCATTTTGCCGCGCGCCTTCTGCGCCGCCTGCTCGCAGCTTTTTCTGTTTTTAAAATCCGTCAGCAGCAGGTCATCCACCTGAAAGGATACATCCGTCCAGCCGGCGTCAAGAAAAGGCGCGATCTCCACATCGTATGCCAGACGCGATAATTCCAGCGCCATCTTCAGCGTTTCCGTGGGCGTCTTTCCCTTTGTCTTTTGCAGGCAGGCAGCGTTTTGCAAATCGCATGCCGTGTATGCGCCAAGCATTGTCACGCGCTCCCCTCCCCGGCGTCAGAATGGAAAGACCGCGCCTGCACACTGCCTGCGCGGTCTTTTGTATCGCTTGTTACACCTTCCGGCCGTTGACCAGCACGCACTTGACACAGGTGCTTACCTCAAAGGGGCAGCCGTCCGTCAGCACGATATCGGCGTCCTTGCCGCATTCCAGCGAGCCCACGCGATCGGCAATACCGGCATGCAGCGCGGGATTGATGGTGATGGCCTGCAGCGCGTCAAAGGGATCCATGCCGCTCTTGACGGCCAGGCCGGCGCACAGGGGCAGATACTGCTGGGGAATCACATCCGCATCGGTGATGATACTCACCTTCACGCCCTTCTTCGCCAGAATTCCGGGCGTTTCAAAGGTCATGTTGCGCAGCTCCCACTTGGAAGCGTCGGTCAGCGAGGGGCCGACCGCGCAGGGGTAACCCTCCGCCGCCAGCTCATCGGCAATCAGGTGACCTTCGGTCACATGCTCCAGCGTCAGCTTTACGTCAAATTCCTTGGCGATACGGATGGCGGTAAAGATATCCTCCGTCGCATGCGCGTGCGCCTTGAGGGGCATTTCGCCGCGGATCACGGGCAGCAGCGCTTCCAGCTTCATGTCAAAGCCGGGCTTCTTGCTTTCATCATCGCCCGCCGCCTTGATCTTGTGGTCGTATTCACGCGCCTTGAAAAGCATCTCGCGCAGCTTGGCAGCCGTCGTCATACGGCTGGAATCGGCGGAATTACGATAGCAGCGCTTGGGGTTTTCGCCGAAAGCGCACTTCATGGCGATGGGATCCTTGACGATCATATCGTCCGCGCGCTTGCCTACCGTCTTAACAGCCACAAAGGTGCCGCCCAGCACATTGGCGCTGCCGGGGCCCGTGCACACGGTGGTCACGCCCGCCTTGGCCGCCGCCTCCAGCGTGGGCTGCATGGGCTTGAAGCCGTCGATGCCGCGCAGATGGGGCGTCAGAATATCGTTCATTTCGTTATAGTCGGTGCCTTCATAGCCGATGCCGTAGCCCGCCAGACCGATGTGCGAGTGCGCATCGATAAAGCCGGCATAGGCATGCAGGCCCTTGGCATCAATAATTTCAGCTTCCGCGCACTCGATCATGTTTTCGATCAGAGCAATCTTGCCGTCTTCAATCAGAATATCCGCTTCATAGGGCGTACGGTTGATGCTGTCGTGCACCAGCGCGTTTTTAATCAAAGTTTTCATTGGTGTCTCCTTACAGTTCTTTCAGCCAGCGGGCCGCCATTTCAATCCAGTTTTGACACTCGGGACGCATATTCACAGCGCCCGCCGGGAAGCACTCTTCATCCGAAAGGCTCAGGCCGTGCTTGCCGTTCTGGTAGATGTGCATTTCGCAGCTTACGCCCGCCTTGCGCAGCGCGCAGGCCAGCATCAGGCTGTTTTCCACCGGCACCGTTTCATCGGCCCAGGTGTGCCACAGGAAGGTGGGCGGGGTATTTTCCTTGACGTGCTTTTCGAGAGAGACAAAATCCACCATCTCGTCGTGCTTGTCGCCCAAAAGATTCTTGAACGAGCCGCGGTGCGCATGCTCGCCGCCGGTAATCACGGGATAGCACAGAATCATCGCATCGGGGCGGCAGATATCGCCCATCTCAAGGCGTTCCCACAAAATACCGATGGAGCCCGCCGCGTGACCGCCGGCAGAAAAGCCCAGCACCGCAATCTTATTGGGATCGGCATGCCATTCTTCGGCGTGCGCGCGGCAATACGCCACCGCCTCCGCCGCTTCCTTGAGAGCCACAGGATAACGCGCCGGCGCGCAGGAATATTCAACCACCACCGCCTGAATGCCATAGGCCAGCAGGCGCAGTGCCACAGGCTCCGCCTCGCGGGGAGAACGGCGCGCATAGCCGCCGCCGGGGAACACGATCACCAGCGGACGCTTGCGCCCAAAATCATGCATGGGGCCGGTGATATACTTACCCTCCAGCGCGTCGTTGTTGGTCAGATACGTCACAAGGTTTACGCCGGTTTTGGGCAATACAATCCGCTGATTCAGCATCTGATTTCCTCTTTTCTTTAGTCGATAAAGTCAAACTGCATATCTTCGATCTGCACGGTGTCGCCCTCGCCCGCGCCCTTGGCGCGCAGCGCGTCGATCACGCCCGTGCGGCGCAGCGTCTGATGGAACCACTTGATCGAATCGGTATCGTCAAAGTTCACGCTGTCGATCAAGTGCTTCATGGCAGCGCCCTCAACGATATAAACACCGCCCTCGCGGCGCACTTCATAGCCGGACAGATCGGGCAGGTCATCGAGGAATTCTTCCTGTTCAAAGGGCGTGACGGGCGGCAGCTCATTCAGCTTCTCCGCCACAGCGTTCAGCAATTCGTCAAAGCCCTTGCGCGTAGCCGCGGATACCGCAAACACCGGCACGTCGGGATATTTTTCCCTGAACATCTCCAGGTATTCTTCACCATCAGGCAGATCCATCTTGTTGGCCGCCACAATCTGCGGACGGTCCTTCAAATCGCCGTAGTTCGCCAATTCCGCATTGATGGCCTCAAAATCCTCAATAGGATCGCGGCCTTCGCTGCCTGCCATATCAAGCACATGAATCAAAAGACGCGTGCGCTCCACATGACGCAGGAAATCATGGCCGAGACCCGCGCCGTCCGCCGCGCCTTCCACAAGGCCCGGAATATCCGCCAGCACAAAATCCATACCGTGACGGCGCACAATGCCGAGATTGGGCGTAAGCGTGGTGAAATGATAATTGGCAATCTTGGGCTGCGCGCGGGTGACGACGGACAGGATGGTGGACTTGCCGACATTGGGGAAGCCGACCAGACCCACGTCCGCAATGGTCTTGGGTTCCAGCGTGAATTTGAGGGA
>JAZQXQ010000161.1:0-3580 GCA_045632965.1 Clostridia bacterium | reverse complement strand
ACGCCCTTGGCGCCCTGCTTTTCCAGCCAGTTTTTCACATATTCCGCGCGCTTTTCCTCATGATGCGAGGGCGCGGGGATTTTGCCCAGTCCGCGAAGCAGTTCAATCGCTTCTTCGGCGTGGCTTTCGCACCACGCTAACTGATATTCATTCAAAAAGGCCATGCCAAACGCCTCCTCGGTTTTCTTTTCTACATCATACGCCCCATATTTTCCGCTGTCAAGACATGCTTTTTATTGCATCGCAAAGAAAAAACGTGTACAATAACCATAGCACTCCAAAGGAGGTTACCTGAAAATGAATAAGCAGCTGGAAAAACTGTGCACGCTGATTGAAAAGCACCGTGATCTGATGTGGGACGCCGAAAAATATATCTGGGAGCATCCCGAAACCGGCTTTAAAGAGTGGCTGACGCACGCCTATCTGAAAGAGCGCATGGAAAAAATGGGCTACATCCTCAAGGAAGCGAGCGATATCCCCGGCTTCATTGCAGAGCTCGATACCGGCCGCGAGGGCCCCACGGTGGTCATCATGGCCGAAATGGATTCCATCGTCAATTTCTCCCATCCCGAATGCAATAAGGAAACGGGCGCCGTGCACGCCTGCGGCCACCATGCGCAGTGTGCTTCGCTCCTGGGCGCTGCCGCCGCGCTGAAGGAAGAGGGCGCGCTTGACGGCCTTTGCGGCAAAATCCGCATCATGTTTGAGCCCGCGGAAGAACTGCTGGAAATTGACTACCGCGAAGGCCTCCGCCGGCAGGGCATTATCAAATATTTCGGCGGCAAGGTCGAATTTTTGCGCCGCGGCTTCTTTGACGGCGCGGATATCTGCGTCATGCTGCACTCCGGCGGCGGAGAAAACAGCTTTGAACTGACCCCCGGCCAGAACGGCTGCATCGTCAAGCAGATCGCCTACCGCGGCAAAACCTCGCATGCCTCCGGCCCCTATAAAGCCATCAACGCGCTCTATGCCGCCAATGTCGGTATCGCCGCCACCAACGCGCTGCGCGAAACCTTCCGCGATGACGATCACATCCGCTATCATCCCATCATCACCGGCAAGATTGGCACGGTCAATAACATTCCCGATCTGATCACCATGGAAAGCTACGTGCGCGGCGCGTCGCTTCCCGCCATGAAGCAGGCCAACGGGCGCATCAACCGCGCTTTGGCAGGCTCCGCCGCCGCCATGGGCGCGACCGTTGCATTGCGCGACCGTCCGGGCTACGCGCCGGTGGATAACGATGAAAATATGTACAATCTCAGCAAACAGGTGATGGCCTTTATCGTCGGCGAAGAAAACGTCAAGGAGCGTCCCGTCTGGGGCGCGGGCTGCACGGATATGGGCGATATCTCCTGCGTGTTCCCCGGCATCCATCCGCACGGCTCGGGCGCGATCGGCGCAGGCCACGGCGATGACTATTACATCAGCGACAAAGAATGCGCCCTCACGCAGGCCGGCAAGTATCTCATCGGCATGTGCGCCGCGCTGCTTTGCAATGACGCTGCCGCCGCCAAGCATGTGCTTGCCAACAAGCATACGCAGTTTGATTCCGTTGAAGCATACCTTTCTTCGCTGGATGAGCTGATCAACGACATCGACGCCGTGGAATACACCGAGGACGGTGCCGTTCTGCGCTTCTAAGGAGGATATATGGCCGATTCTATCAATTCCATTTCCCTCACCCGCGTGTGCGCCTCGCTCGCCAAGGCTATGGGCGTCGAGCGTCCCGCGCAGGCGGAGGAAGGCATCCCCGCGATCAATACCCTGGTAAAGGATCACACCGAAAAAGGCCGCGTGGATCGTATCTTTATGTACAATCCCGACGCGATTGCCATGTGGCTGTATCAGAAATACACCGAGTGGTTCAATCCCGTGGTGCGCAACACGCAATTGCCGCTGCCCCTGCAGGCTGTCATGCCCTCGGTCACGCCCGTGTGCTTTGGCACCATGTATACCGGCGCTCAGCCCGAAATTCACGGCATCCGCAGCTATGTAAAGCCCGTCATCCGCATCGATACCATCTTTGACGCGATGATCCGCGCGGGCAAAAAATGCGCCATCATCGGCGATCCCGCCGCCAGCCTGAGCCAAATTTTCCTTGAGCGCGAGATGGATTATTTCCAGATTGAAACCATCGAGGATATCAACAAAAAAGCGATGGAGCTGATCGAGCGCGACGAGCATGACCTGATCGTGGTATATCACAAAAATTACGATTCCATCATGCACAAAAACGGCACGGAGGCCGAAGTCTCCCTGCAGGCGCTCAAAGACAACATCCGCGATTTTGATCTTTTCGCCCGCGCCATCAAGGAAAAATGGCAGCATCACGATACGCTCATCGGCTTTGCCATGGATCATGGCTGCCACGATATCGACGGCGGCTGCGGCAGCCACGGCCTTGACATGGCAGAGGATCTCAATATCATCCACTTCTACGGCGTGTATCCGAAGAAATGATGCAGACAGTCATTCAGCGCACGGATTTTCCCGCCGGCCGCCGTATCCTGATGATATCGGATATCCACGGTCACCTGACAGGTCTGCGCGCGCTGCTGGATCAGGCGCACTTTGGCGAGGATGATATCCTTGTGATCGTGGGCGACCTGATTGAAAAAGGCCCAGAAAGCCTTAAAACGCTGCGCTATGTGATGGATTTGTGCCGCCGCTATACCATCTATCCCCTGATGGGCAATGTGGATATCTGGCGCCTTCAAATGCTTTTGAGCGATGACCAAACCCTGCAGCAAAAGCTCTTGCGCTACTCCCTCAAAGCAGAAAAATGGTGGAACACCTCTTTCCTCGGCGAGCTTTTGCAGGAAATCGGCCTTGCGTTAACGCCCGATCTTGACACCAAATCTGCCTTTGCGCTTTTGCAAAAACACTTTGCCAAAGAGTTTTCTTTCATTAAAAATCTGCCCACCATCCTTGAAACGCAAAAGATGATCTTCGTGCACGGCGGTATCCCGCATGAAAACCTGGATGCATTGCGCGATGAGGACGGCTTTTCCCTGCTCAAACGCGACGCTTTCTATGAAAGCGGCCTGTCGTTCCATAAATACATCGTGGTCGGCCATTGGCCGGTGCTGCTGTATTGCCCCCGTATCCCCTGCGCCGATCCCATCATCGACCGTCAGCGGCGCATTATCTCTTTGGACGGCGGTATGGGGCTGAAGGAAAACGGGCAATTGAACCTGCTGATCGCAGACGATTACCGGGCCGAATCCTTTTCCATTCTTTCCTGGGATGGGCTGCCCCCAATCACCGCCCTCGATGATCAGGCCGCCCCAGCAGATTCTTTCTATCTGCACTGGGCGCGCGAGCCCGTCACCGTCACGCCCCTTATGCAGGAGGGCGATATGTCGCGCATTCTCTATCAGCAGCACAAATTGCTCGTCCCCGCAAAGTGTCTGAGCGAAAAGGACGGCCTTATCTATTGTGATGATGTGACCGACTACCGTCTGCCCGTATCGGCAGGCGACACGCTCAAGCTCATCTACGCCAACAGCTACGGCTGCTATGCAAAAAAAGGCAGCGTCACCGGCTGGTACCGGGGCGAAGTCGGATCGTAGCCATG
>JAZQXQ010000160.1:0-2471 GCA_045632965.1 Clostridia bacterium | reverse complement strand
AACGGCGGCGCCCTTCACGGTGGGCGCACTATCGGCGCCTTTATCCTATGCGAACCAGTACACCAAGCCCTTCAATGAAATCTCCGGCGTGGTGACGGAACTGCAAAATGCCCTGGCCTGCGCGGACCGCATTTTCAAACTGATTGCCGAAAAGCCGCAGACGCCTGACGCTGAAAATGCCCGCATCCTGACCGATGCGCAGGGCGAAGTGCAGATGGATGACGTGCATTTCTCTTATGTGCCTGAAAAGAAGCTGATTGAAAATCTCAATCTTACCGTCCAGCCCGGCCAGCATGTGGCCATCGTCGGCCCCACAGGTTGCGGCAAAACGACGCTGATCAACCTGCTGATGCGCTTCTATGACGTAAATGACGGCAAAATCAGCGTGGACGGCACGGATATCCGCGATATCACCCGCAAGAGCCTGCGCGCAAGCTACGGCATGGTGCTGCAGGATACCTGGCTGAAGGCGGGCACCATTCGCGAGAATATCATTATGGGCAAGCCTGACGCAACGGATGAAGAGATCATCACTGCGGCGAAGGCCTGCCACGCGCACGGCTTTATCAAGCGCTTGCCCCATGGCTATGACACGGTGATCGGCGAGGACGGGGGAAGGCTGTCGCAGGGCCAGAAGCAGCTATTGTGCATCACGCGCATCATGCTGTGCCTGCCGCCGATGCTGATTCTGGACGAAGCGACGTCCTCCATCGATACGCGCACCGAAATGCGTATCCAAAAGGCGTTCAACAAAATGATGCAGGGCAGAACGACATTTATCGTGGCGCATCGGCTGTCTACCATCCGCGAGGCCGACGTGATCCTCGTCATGCGCGACGGTCACATCGTCGAGCAGGGCAATCACGACACGCTGCTGAAAAAGAAAGGCTTTTATGCAGAACTGTACAACAGCCAGTTTGCATCATAAAAAGAACTGCCGTATCCGGTTGGATGCGGCAGTTTCGTTTTTACTTATACTTTTCGTGGTGCGCCGGTAGAGGAGCGGACAACCAGATGGCTGCGAAGGCCCACACGGGTGATGCGGTCACCGGATGTGGGAGCCTGGCTGGAAATGCGCTGATAGAGCAGTTCAAAGCTGCTTGCGCCAACCTCGGCCGGATGCTGATCCACCGTGGTGAGCGATACGCCGGGCAGGTCGGAGGGGAAAATGTTGTCGCACGCGCACACGCTGTAATCCTCCGGAATGCGCAGATTGTGCGCCGCCAGCGTGTCCATCACGCCATAGGCAGAGTAATCCGATACGCACAAAAAGGCCGTGTGGTGGGGGTTTTTCAGCGCCTCCTCTGCTGCTTGACGGGCCATCAGGCGCGTTTCAATGAAGGAGCCCGCGCGCAGTGTATCAGGCTTAGGCAGCGTGTAAATGGTCATTTTTGCGTCTGAACGGCTGTTGATGACGGAGAGTGCGCCGGTCAGCTGGAGGCTGCGGATGCCGGTTTTGGCCCAGTTGGTGCGGTCCACCTCGAGAAAGGCAATGTCCCTGTGCCCAAGCTCCAGCAGATGCTCGGCGGCCAATACGCCGGATTGGGCAGGAACGGTTTTTACGCTGTCGAGTGGAAAATCGGCATTACGGTTAAGCGGATCAAAAACGACGGTCGGTATTTTTTGCGCCAGCTCCAGGATGGGATCCAGCGTGGTGGTGGTGGGAGACATGGCGAGGATGACGCCGGCAAAGCCCAGACGGTACACGGAATGCAGGATGCGTATTAGACGATTGGTATCGCCATGATATTCGAAAAGAACGGTGTCCATGCCCATTTCATTGGCTTTCTGGTCGATGGACTGGACGATATAGGTTTGGTACAAACTCGTGATCTGCGTAAATACAACGGCAATGGTTGGCCGGAGAAAATTTCCCGTAGCGCTGCTTTTTTTGTAGCCCAGCTGCTCGGCGGCAGCAAAAACGCGGCTGATGGTCTCGGGCGCGAAGGAGACGCCGGCCTTTTTCTGCAGTATCATCGACGCGCTGGCGGGGGAGATGTTTGCCAGACGGGCGACATCCTGAAGCGTAGCTTTTCCTCTGGGAGGCATAATCAATTCAACTTCTTTCTTTTGCAGATGGTGCTATTATACCAAAATTTAATGGAAATGGCAAGAAAATAATTAAAAATTTAATTCAAGGAAGGGGAAAGACCATGAAATCCTGAGTATAATTTATTGGAAATTGATAAATCGGGGTTGACAACTTTATATTGATTCTATATAATACAACTATCAGAACGATGATATATGTCTTTTAATTAAATTTTTAATTAAAAGATAGCGCTCCTCGCATATCACAGTGAACCGCTGAAGCGTAAAGCGGGTAAAGTATTTAATCAAGTGATGAATGTGCAATAGGTATAAGGTGTGGATTTAGGCGGCAAGAGTCCGCTTAAAGATAAAAAAAGGAGGATTTTCCCATGAAAAAGCTGTTTGCTGTCGTTATGGCGATGCTGATGCTGCTGTCCTGC
>JAZQXQ010000159.1:0-4657 GCA_045632965.1 Clostridia bacterium | reverse complement strand
GGTTTAGCGGACGAACAACTGCGTTACGTAAACGTAGCCGTTATCATCATAGGCGACGCCCACACCCACGCGCGACCACTGGGAGCCTAAGATGTTGGCGCGGTGGCCGGAGCTGCTCATAAAGGCAGCCTGGGCTTTGAGGACGGTGGCGTGATGGGCGATGTTTTCGCCCACGCTGACAAATTGATAGCCGAAATAACGCAGCATGGCAGCGGCGTCGCCGTAGGTCGGGGATACGTGCGCGAAGTAATTGTTCTGCTTCATATCCATGGATTTGATGCGGGCAAGGCGGCAAAGCTCCTTATCGAGGGGCAAAGCGGACAAACCTGCGTTAATTCTGTCTTCATTGAGCAAATTCCATGCTAAATACTCTTGCGTTGTGACAGATTCCGTAGTATAATCACCCGTGCTGTTTGACCCAGAGGGAACTTTGGTGGGGACAGCGGTGGGAGCGGCGGTTGCGCCCGGTGCAATCGTTGCTTCCGGTGCCACAGTGGGCATAATGCCCGGCGTGGCGGCGGGAAGATCGCAGTCCGTCTCCTGGCGGTAAGGCCAGGTATCGACGGGGAACTGCGAATCGGGCAGCGCGCTTGCCTGCGCGGAAGGAATCAGACAGGGAATAAGGAGCATGGTGCAAAGTGCTTTTTTGAACTGTTTCATCGGTACCTCCGTATGGGTAAAGTGTGTTGCGGTATCGCGGGAAAAATCGTAAGGCTTTCGGCCGCGAAAGTCAATTTATATTACCAAGAACCTTCCAAGGGAAGTAATGGAAGGATTTAATGGAGGAAGCAAAACATGAGCCTGAGCAAATGCCCTCGCTGTGAACTGAACTACATTCTCGACGGCGAGACCTACTGCAAGATCTGCCGTCTGGAAATGAAGGGTGAGCCCATTCGTGAGGAAATTGAAATGTGCACGGTGTGCGGCGAGCATCCTGCCATGCCCGGCAAGGACGTATGCCTGTTCTGCCACAAGGAAATGAGCAGCGAAGAGCACGATGATCGTGACAACGACGGCCTGACCGGCGCGACCGAAGCCAGCCTGGGCATCGATCCCATCAGCACGATGGACGAAATCATCCCCGACACCGAGGACGACGAGGAAATGTCTCTGGAAGCCCTGGGCGAAGAAGAGGATGAAGACGATCTGGACGACGAGGACGAGAACTGATTCATGACGATATATGCCATAGGCGATCTGCACCTTCCCGGTGGGGATGACAAGCCCATGGAGGTCTTTGGCTCTCACTGGGAGGGGCACTGGCAAAAAATTAAGAATGACTGGCTGCAGCGCGTGACGGATGAGGATGTGGTGCTCATCCCGGGCGATATCAGCTGGGCCATGCAGCTTGAGCACGCGGCGGAAGACCTGCGTGCTATTGGTGCGCTGCCGGGGCGAAAAATCATCCTGCGCGGCAATCACGATTACTGGTGGGGTTCCATTACCCGCGTGCGGGAAGCGCTGTCTGAGGGCATGTATGCCCTGCAGAACGACGCCATCGAAATGGACGGTGTGGTTTTCTGCGGTTCGCGCGGCTGGACCATCCCGACGGGCGAGGACGGCGAGACGGCGCGCATTTATGCCAGGGAACTGCTGCGCATGCGCATGTCGCTGGAGCGCGCTGCCAAAATGGCAGAAGAAAAGCCGTTGATCTTCATGACCCATTTTCCGCCGCTGGGGGAAGGCGGCGTGAGGACGGCGGTATCCGACATGCTGGAGGAGTTCTCCGTGCGCGACGCGGTGTACGGGCATTTGCACGGCGCGTCGGTCAAGACAGCCTTTACCGGCGAGGTCAATGGGGTGAACTACCACTTTGTGGCCTGCGACGGTCTGGAATTCAAACTGCACAAGGTGCGGTAAAATGGGACGCTGTCCCACTCCCGGTTCTTCAATTGAACACTCAATCCCTTCAAAGCAGCCTGCGGGCTGCTTTTTTGTTGTGCAAATGGCGTGCTGACCCAATATGTGGTGGCGGCGAACAAAAAGACACCGCAGGGGAACAAATGTGACAAAAATGTTTGTTACCCAAAGAAAAATTAATTTTTTGTAACAGAAAATATCGTTTATAAAGAACAAAATACAAATAGATTAATTGTATAAAATAGCTAAAATGTGACGGCTGGAAGAAATGCAATACGAACAAATGTTTCTTAAATTCTGAATTAAATGAGAACACATATTCCCGAAAAAATCAAATATTTCAAAAATGTAACGAGAGTATTTCCCAAAGAGTTTTCCGCCATATTGAGAATTCCCAATTTGGGGTGTATAATACACATACATTCCCAATTAGTGGGGGATAAAACCAGAGAGGATGGTGGTAAAAGTGGCAGAGCAGATCGAAAATATGCTCAATGACAAGCAGACTGCACTTCTTAACAAATACCGCCATCTGTTAAAACGCGGCTTCCGCGGGGCGTATGTACACGGTATCGATGCCAAGGGGCGCATGATCATTCCCGCTCCCTTCCGCCAGTCGCTGGGCGAAACCTTCTATATCTGCATGACGCCCGATCACAAGGCCATCGCCATTTATCCCAAGCACGAATGGGAACTGAGACTTTGCACACTGCTTGAACTGGCCGAAAAGGATATGCGCATGGAGCGCGTGATCAACCAGTTCATGAAATATACCTATGAAGACTGTGAATGCGATCAGCAGGGCCGCGTACTGCTTCCGCAGAAGCTGCGTGCTCGTTTCCTTCCCGAAGTCAAGGATGTGGAAATCAGCGGCGCGGGCACGCATATCCGCGTGATGCGCAACGAGGACGCGCAGGCTGAAGAAGAGGCATTCAACGAGGAGAACCCGGATGTGCTGGCCTTTGAGGCAGAAATTGCCGGGCGCAAAAGCGAGTAAGGTTCTATTCGGATAAGAAAGAAGGATACACTGATATGTCTCTGGCCAGAAACCCGAACATGATGGCGTATTCCGTAGCCGGCCGACAGGCACAGCAGCAGGATAAGCTGTTTGTTAAAAGCAATGTTCACGTTCCCAATGCCGAAATCGGCGAAAACTATGACGGCCGCAAGAGCTATTCTGCGCCTGATCAGGTATATTGCCGCAAGCGTTCTTATGATGTGTCGATGCATACTGCCGTTCTGATGATCGGCGTGACGCTCTTTATCACGATGATGATGGTCATCTCTACCCTTGTGCAGAAGCAGGCCGTCGTCAACGAATGCAACGATATCATCAACAATATGTATGGCGTGCAGGCGGAAATTGATCAGGTGATGCCTGACGTCATGAAGGCGCGCGATTCCGCCAGCATCTGCTATAAAGCGGCGCAGGAACTGGGCATGGTAGCCAGCCAGGGCGTGGAAGCTATTGAAATCTACGCGCCCAACACCCGCCCCGCCACGGAAACCTCCCTCTCCGGCGGCGTTATCATCGCTTCGATCGCACGTTGATGGGGAACATGGGCGCGATGCATGGGAGGAAAATGCATGCGCGCAGAACTATTGATACGCAAAAGAATTTTCAAGCTGATGATCGCACTGGTAGCGCTGTTTGGCGTGGTACTGGTGCGTATTGTCAGCCTTACTGTTATACAGGGGGATGAACTGACCGCCCGCGGCGTGCAGCAATGGACGCAGGAGGGCAAGGTGGAAGCGCGGCGCGGGACGATTATGGACCGCAACGGCGAAACGCTGACGCTGAGCACGACGGCGTATATTGTGTCGGTGAATCCGAGACGCGTGAGCGATGATGAAGCGTTTGCCGATGAGGTGGCAAAATTGCTATCCATCGATCACGCGACGCTGCTCAGAAGGCTTGAAAACAAAAACTACGCATCCGTGCAGCTCATGCGTCAGGTGCCGCGCGAGACGGTGGATGAAATCCGTGCGCAGACGGCGCAGGATGAAGAAAAAGCGCAGCTTTTGCGCGGGCTGATGTATGCCGAGGACACGCGGCGCGTGTATATCAAAGGAGCGTTTCTCAGCCAGGTGCTGGGGCTGACGAATGTGGATTCCGTCGGCCAGTCGGGGCTTGAACAGCAGTATGAAACGGTGCTTGCGGGCGTGGACGGGGAACTGAAGACCGAGATAGACCGCAATGCCCGCATGCTGCCGGATGGGAAAACCAGCTATATCGCGCCGGTGGCGGGCAATACGCTGCAATTGACGATTGACGCGAGTATTCAGTCATTTGCCGAGCGGGCTATGCGCGAATGCATTGCCGTCAACAATGCCAAGGCGGTATCCTGCATTGTGATGGACGTCAACAGCGGCGCGATCCTGGCCATGTGCATGAAGCCAGATTACGATCCCAACGATCCGCCGAGAAATGACATTGAAACGCTCAATGAGCTGATGCGCATCACGCTGATCAGCGATGCGTACGAGCCGGGCTCTACTTTTAAATCGCTCACCTGCGCGGCGGCGCTGGATGCAAAGCTGGTGACGGTGAACGAAGGTTTTAACTGCACGGGCAGCGTCAAGGTGGACGGCGATACCATCCGCTGCTGGAAAAACTGCCACGGCCATCAGACGCTGGCGGAAG
Source organism: Clostridia bacterium (assembly GCA_045632965.1). GTDB lineage: Bacteria > Bacillota > Clostridia > Christensenellales > Aristaeellaceae > SFMI01. The sequence continues at coordinate 153 of JAZQXQ010000159.1, read as the reverse complement.
CGCTGCAGAACAGCTGCAATCCGGTGTTTGTCAATCTGGCGCTCAGGCTGGGCACGGAAAGAATGTATCAGTACATGCGTGCTTTTGGTCTGGGCGTGCGCACGGGCATTGATCTGCCGGGCGAGAATGCCGGCATTCTCATCAACAGCCGCT
>JAZQXQ010000158.1:0-5867 GCA_045632965.1 Clostridia bacterium | reverse complement strand
CATGCCCAGGGCGGCCAGCTGATCGATGTGGCGCTTGACGGCAGATACCTTCATCACGGCATTGCGCGATACGTCCACCATCGTGCCGCAGGAGGAGAAATGGCGCTTTTGCGTGCAGGAGAGTTCATTTGCATTTTCCTTCACAGCGCGGGAGAGCAGAAAATATCCGCGGCAAAGGGCGTTGATATCCTCTGCGCAGATGCAGGCATTTCCGCCTTTGAGGGCGACAGTGAGGCCGGCGCCTTCCTTTACATCAATATCCCACGGCAGCGCAATGCCGGTGACGGATGCAACGCGTTCGCGGGCAAAAAGAATTTGTTCATGAGTCAGCATGGGGAAGCCTCCTGATGCTTTGTTTTTTATCATTATATCGCAAAATTGCAGAATTGGGAAGGGAACGCAGGGGACTTTTATGCGGGAGAGATTTAATGAAAAAAGAATATGTTCAAATTGCCTCTTGCGCAATTGAAAATTTTGTGTATAATGATTATATACGAACGGCAAGAAAACGCCCATATTAAACATTGATTCTGAACGATCGGTGCAGATCGTTTATAGAATAATTTTTAAGGAGGATACTCTGTATGAAGAAACTGTTGGCTCTCGTTCTGCTTCTGGCGATGCTGTGCACCAGCGCTTTTGCCTATTCGCCCGAAGAACCCATCACCATCCTGTTCTGGCACACCCGCGGCAGCGGCGCCCAGCAGGAAACCGTTGACTATCAGATCAAGTCCTTCAACGAGACCGTTGGTAAGGAAAAGGGCATCATCGTGGAAGGCGTTTACCAGGGCGGTTACGCTGAAATCATGACCAAGATGCAGCTCGCGTCCCAGTCTGACGGCCAGCCCGTTGTTGCCGTTCTGGGCAACACCCGCGTTTCTATCATGGTTGAAGACGGCATTATCGAAGACATGATGCCCTACGCCAAGCGCGATGGTTTCGACCTGACCAACTTCCCGGATTCCATGCTGAACGTTCCCTACAACGATGAGAACCAGCTGCACTCCCTGCCCTACATCAAGTCCACTCCCGTCCTGTTCTACAACAAGACCGTTGCGGACGCCAAGGGCCTGAAGGTTCCCACCACCATCGCTGAATTCGAAGAATTCTGCAAGGGCTTCTATGAGAAGGATGCCAACGGTGAAGTCACCATGTGGGGCTTCTACGGCTACAACGACTTCACCTACTATCAGGGCGCGTTCCTGTGGCAGCTGAAGGGCGAACTGTGGGATGCCGAAGGCAATTCTCCCGCTCTGGAAGGCGATGCGATGCTGACCGTCCTGAAGGACTGGCGTCGTTGGGTTGATGAAGGCTGGTGCAAGCCCTTTGCGGCTTCCGGCGCTTCCTCCGAAGCTATGGACCTGTTCTACCAGGGCAAGCTGGGCTGCTTCCTGAACTCCTGCAGCGGCATGGCCAACATCGTCAAGAATACCAAGGACTTCGAACTGGGCGTGACCTGGTTCCCCACCTATGATGTGGACAACACCATCGTTCCCATCGGCGGCGGCAACATCGGCCTGATGAAGAGCGGCAACACCGAAGAACAGCTGAATGCCGGCTGGGAATTCATCAAGTACCTGTTCACCGACGAAATGGTTGCTTACAACGCTATGAACTCCGGCTATCTGCCTGTTACCAAGTCTGTTGCTACCGCTCAGGTTATGGCTGACTTCTGGGCCGCGAATCCCCTGTGGAAGTTCGCCTATGATCAGACTGCCTTCGGTATCGACCAGGCCTTCCCCTACTTCGAGGGCAACAGCGAACTGAAGACCAACATTCAGGGCGTCGTCTCCCTGCTGATCCAGGAGCAGTCCATCACTGCTGAAGAAGCCGTTGAACAGATCAAGATGGACAACGAGCACCTCTTCCCCAACTGGTAATTTCAAAAAATAAAAAGGGACCTCTTCGGAGGTCCTTTTTTGTCTGTTTATGATAAAATAATTTGCAAAAATAACGAAAAAATAGTGCAATAATGATGAAAAATACTTGCAAACAAGGATAAATAATGCTATACTGGTTAAAAGTAATTAGGTTGGGTACATTTGTGTTTTACAGAATGTATCCTTCACGAATAAGGGGGAAATCGCCGTGGGTGAGATTAGATTTGAGCAAGTAACCAAGGCATTTGGCAACAACATCGTTATTGAAAATCTGGATTTGACTATTCCGGACGGTAAGTTTACCGTTCTGGTTGGTGCTTCCGGCTGCGGTAAAACCACGCTGCTGCGTATGATCGCCGGTATCGGTCCTGCGACCTCCGGCCAGATCTTCATGGACGGCAAGGATATTACCGACCTGGATCCCGCCAAGCGCGACATCGCGATGGTGTTCCAGAACTATGCGATCTATCCCACGATGACTGTTCGTGAGAACATCGAATTCGGTCTGAAGAACAAGAAGGTTCCCAAGGCCGAACGCGAAAAGCTGATCAAGGAATATGCCGAGATCGTCGGCTTGACCGACTACCTCGACCGCAAGCCCGGCACCCTGTCCGGTGGTCAGCGTCAGCGTATCGCCCTGGCCCGCGCCATGGTAAAGAAGCCCGCCGTCTTCCTGATGGACGAACCGCTTTCCAACCTGGACGCGAAGCTGCGCGTGCAGATGCGTACCGAGCTGATCGAACTGCATAACCGTCTGCAGACCACCTTCGTCTACGTTACCCATGACCAGGTGGAAGCCATGGCTATGGCGGACATGATCGTGCTGATGGACAAGGGCAACATCATGCAGAAGGCTGCCCCCGAAACGATCTACAACGATCCTGACAACGTATTCACCGCGCAGTTTATCGGTACTCCTCCGATGAACGTGCTGGATATGGGCGGCAAGAAGGTGGGCTATCGTCCCGAAAAGGCGCAGCTGTCCTACGAGAGCAAGGGTCTGGCGATTGCCCGCAAGGGCCGCATCCTCACCCGCGAAATGCTGGGTTCCGAAACCACCTACAAGGTACAGATGGGCGAAAGCGCCATCATGGTCAAGAGCACCGATCACTCCTTCCAGTATGATGAAGAAATCGTTGTCAACGTGGATGCGAAGGATCTGTACTTCTTCGACGCTGATGGCAAGCGCATCCGCCAGGGTGACGTCGCCGACTATGACAACCTGATTAAGATGGCCGGAGGAAACAACGATGCCTAAAACTGCTGCTGTTGCGACGCAGCCCGATCTGCGGCGCTCGTCAAACAAGATCCGCAGCTATCTTGGCTCCTATGCCATGGTTATTCCTGCGATCTTGTTCCTGTTGATTTTCACAGTCTATCCCATGCTGAATCTGATCCAGATCTCCTTGTATACCGGTAACGCGGCCAATGCATACAAGAAATTTGTGGGTCTGGAAAACTATCGTCGCTTGCTGTTTGTCCGCCGCGAGTTCAAGACCGCGCTGTGGAACACGGCGGTATACACGGTTTCCATCGTTACGCTGCTGATCTCATTTTCGCTGCTGTTTGCCGTATGGCTGCAGAAAAACCGCAAGTTGAACAACTTTGCCCAGACTGCGTTCTTCTGCCCCCATCTGGTCGCCTCCATCTCCTGTGCGTTCATCTGGCAGTGGCTGTTTAACAGCGATACCAGCGGTATGTTCAACAGCGTGCTGCGTCTGTTTGGTATGAACTCGGTCAACTGGCTGGGCGATTCGTCCACGGCCATGGGCTGTATCATCGTGATGAACACGTGGAAGAACATCGGCTATTACATGCTGATCATCCTCAGCGCCCTCAAGTCCATTCCTCTTGAAATTTACGAAGCGGCGCAGCTGGACTCTTCTTCCGCCAGCAAGACCTTCTTCAAGATCACCCTGCCCATGCTGACGCCTCAGCTGTTCATGCTGCTGATCACGATCACCACGGGCTCCTTCAAGGTGTTCGACTCCATCCGCATCATGACCAACGGCGGCCCCGGCACTTCTACCACGGTGCTTTGTATGTTCATTTACGAGTTTGCGTTCAATCGCAATAACTCCCTGGGCATGGGCGCTGCCGGCGGCGTTATGCTGATGCTGATCCTCGTTCTCATCACTCTTCTGGACTTCAAGAGTCTGGAAAAGAAAGTTCATTATCAGTAAGAAAGGAGGCCTATCGATGCAACAGAACCAGCTTAAGCGCCGTCTGCGCAATTATCTGCCGAGCCTGCCCGGTGATATCTTCAAGATTTTCGTTTGCCTGGCATTCATGTTCCCCTTCTACTGGATGTTCGTTACGGCCTTCAAGACCTATAATGAAGCGATCATCACGCCGCCCACGCTGTGGCCGAGAGATTTTACCATCGAAAATTTCACCAACATTTTCGAAAAAGAAATTTCCTTCGGTACATATTTTAAGAACAGCGTGATCGTAACGGCTGCAATCATCGTTATCCAGCTGGTAATCATGGTGCCTGCTGCCTATGCGTTTGCCAAGCGCAGCTTCCCCGCCAAGGGCATCCTCTTTGGCGTGGTACTGGTGGCCTTCATGATCCCCGGCCAGGTAACCTACATCCCGATTTACCTGATGATGGCCAAGGCCAAGCTGATCTCCTCGCTCTGGCCGCAGATTCTGCCCTTCGGCGCCAATGCCTTTGGTATCTTCATGCTGCGTCAGGCTTTCAAGCAGATTCCCGACGAACTGGTTGAATCCGCCCGCCTGGACAGCGCCAGCGAAGTGCAGATCATGACCCGCATCATGCTGCCCATGGCCAAGGCTTCGATGGTGACCATCGCGATGTTCTCCTTCGTCAGCCACTGGAATGCGTACTTCTGGCCCCTGGTTATGACCAACCATGATAAGTATCGTCCTCTGACGATGTACATCGAAAAGATCAAGGACGTTGAATCCGGCATCAACTGGCCCAACGTCATGGCCGCCAACGTAATCCTGGTTGTGCCCGTGCTGGTTATCTTCTTCTTCTGCTCCAAGAAGATCATCAAGGCGTTCGGTTACAGCGGCATCAAATAATCCAAACAAGCACACAGGCACGGCGAAAGCTGTGCCTGTTTTTGTATGCTTACAGATATTGCAAAAATTGATCAGCTTCGGACTGTAATCGTTCAAGGAAAAGGCTGATGTGATAGCCGTCGGTGGCTGCATGATGGCAGGTGATGGAGAGCGGCATCAGGAGCCGATTGTTTTGCTTTACGAATTTTCCGGCTTCAATCGATGGAAAGTAATAGGGTTTGTTTTCATAGCTGTGTACGGAAAAGTGCTGAAAGGAAACCCATGGCAGGCAGGAAACTGTGTAGGCATTGGGCGGCGGCAGCATATTGTTTTGCGCCAGAATGCCGTGCTGCGCGCCGTACTGCTGCTGATTGCGGATGTAGTTTTTGTAGAATACATCAAAGTCTTCGTTGTATTCCGTCCACATCAGCGAAAAGGTTTTGTCATCCTCGTGGAAGACGGCGTACAGCGGAGTGAGGAAATCATAGCAGCCGATTTGCCCGTCTTTTTCGGCAATGCGGAATTCCTCCTGCTCATTCAGCAGCTTTGTCACAAGCCACAAATAGGCGGGGAAAAACTTACGGCCTTTCTGAGTGAGCGCATTTTTCATGCGCGTAATGTCGATCTGCACCGTCAGCGAATAGCCGGTGGGCGCCATTCTGGCAAAGTAATAGAAAATCTGGCCTCGTTTCCATGTGCTCAGATCGATGGGCGTAAATTGCGGTTCGCGGCTCATACATTGCACCTCCTGAAAAGATGGTAGCAGGTATGTGTACGCGGGGCAATCAATGTTTCGTAGAGAGGCATAAAAAAGAGCGTTTCGCTTAGGCGAAACTCCCTTGATTACGAGGGATTACTTGCTCTGCGCAACGGCCACAGCAACGGCCACGGCGACGGTAGCGCCAACCATGGGGTTGTTGCCCATGCCGATCAGGCCCATCATCTCAACGTGCGCGG
>JAZQXQ010000157.1:0-10081 GCA_045632965.1 Clostridia bacterium | reverse complement strand
GCCCAGGCCCGAAGCGCGCACGGCGGCGTATTATCATTCGCGCCCCTGTCAGATGCTGGTGGAGTGCGCCGCCCGCGCGGTGGATGAATACATTGCCGCGCACCCGTTGAAGGGAGAGTAATCACATGAAAACACTGGTGCTCATCGGCGCGGGCGCGCGCGGCATGACCTACGCGCGGCAGATTTTTAAGAGCGATCGTGCGCGCATTGTGGCCGTGGCGGAGATCAAGGCAGATCGCCGCGAGAGTGCCATGCGCGAACTGAACCTGCCCGCCGAGGCCATCTACAATCACGCCGATGATCTTCTGGCCGCCGGAAAGCTGGCGGACGCCTGCATCATCGCCACGCAGGACCGCGATCATTACGACGAAGCGATCAAGGCGCTGAACCTCGGCTACGATCTGCTGCTGGAAAAGCCCATCTCCCCCGACGCACAGGAGTGCGTGCACATCGCGCGGCTGGCGGAGGAAAAGGGCTGCCGCGTGGCGGTATGCCATGTGCTGCGCTATGCGCCCTTCTTTGTTGCGCTGAAAAACATCATCGACAGCGGCGAGCTTGGCCGCGTGATTGAAATTCAGCACAACGAGAACATCGGCAATTTCCACATGGCGCACTCCTTCGTGCGCGGCAACTGGCGCAACACCGCCGAATCCTGCCCGATCATTCTGGCCAAGTCCTGCCATGATCTCGATTTGCTAGTATGGCTTGTGGGCAGCAAGTGCCAGAGCGTCGCATCCTTTGGCGACCTGACCTATTTTAAGGAAGCAAACGCTCCCGCCGGCAGCACGGCGCGCTGTCTGGATTGCCCGGCGGCCAAGGACTGCCGCTATGACGTGCGCAAGACGTACATGAACACCATCGGCTCCTGGCCGACAACGGCGCTGACGCTCGATCAGACGGAGGAAGGCGTGCTGAAGGCTCTGCGCGAGGGCCCCTACGGCCGCTGTGTGTACCGCTGCGATAACGACGTATGCGATCATCAGGTCACGCTTTTGCGCTTTGAAAACGGCGTGATGGCCACCTTCAATCTCAGCGCCTTCACCAACCGCGTGGCGCGCACGATGAAGATTATGTGCGAGCATGGCGAGATCCGCGCCAGCGAATCGGCCGGCTGCATCGAAGTGATTCCCTTTGCCTCCACCAACGTGGCGGAAGTCGCCGCGCGCGTCGTTTATCCTGCCCGCGGCGGCAAGGGCCACGGCGGCGGCGACGAGGGCATTGTGCGCGCATTACTTGACATGCTGGACGGCGGCGCGCAGATGTCCAGCAACATCGCCGCCTCCATTGAGAGCCACCTGATGGCGGAAGCGGCGGAACGGTCGCGCCGCGAACATCGGCTGGTGGATGTGAAGGAAATCCGCGGATAAACAGCGCCTTTCAGCGCAAAACATCAAAAAAGGTGAGAAAGATCACGGTTGCGAGCATGCCCGCCCGATGTTCTTTCTCACCTTTTTCTTTAATATGCTGCCGCGGTTAGCTCTTTGCCAGCCGCATCCTCAGTTCCGTTCCGATACGTATCTGCGCCTCTGCGCCGTCCAAATTAAAGCCATACCGCTCATAAAAGCGCAGCGCCCGTTCGTTGCCTTTAAGCACCCACAGCGCTATGTGCGGATACATCCGCAATTGCTCCAGCGCCGCGTTCATCAGGCGGTAGCCTACCTGCTTTCCCTGATAAGCGCGCAGCACATAAATGGCGTAGATTTCCCCCGTGTCCTTCAGCGAATCATCGCGGTACGCCCCGTAGCAGACAAAGCCCACCACGTTTTCGCCATCCTTAGCCACCAGCGTGTTCTGGGGATAGCGATGCGCCGTCTCCACGCATTTTTCAAGGCTGCGGTTGTTAAGATACTCTTGATCAATCAGCCCGGTGTATGTCTCCATCCACGATTGATAATGCACATAGCCCTTGCCGTCCTTGTCCGCATCGCTCTGCATGGGAACAATTCTGATATCCATATTACTCCAGCGGCTCCAGCCACACATACCACTGCGTGCCGTCCGTCTCTGTGCACACCGTGCCGGTAGAAATATAATACCTGGCAATATTGCGGCCGTCCAGCTGCTTATCGTGTGTGGCGGTGGAGGATTTGGTATTGGTCACCACCACCAGCCCGGGATCCATCGCCGTGAGGAAATCCGGCACCGCCGCCGTGCGGCCGTGATGCGCGGCCTTGTAAATATCGCATTTGAACAGCGCAGGATCAAAATTCTCCAGCAGCCAGTGCTGCGTTTCGCCGCCGATATCCGCCGTCAGCATCACGCGCGCCTCACCAAATTGCAGCATCGCCGTGACGGAGTGGTTGTTCATCGTCTGCTTTTTGTTATCCCAGCGATAGAAGGTAAAGGTCGCGCCGCCAAATTCCAGCACGTCGCCGGTCTTGATCGTTTCAAAGGGAATCCCCTTTTCCTTCAGCAGCTTTTTATAGCCGTTCCACAGCGAATAATCGTCTTCCTCGCTGTAGGGCGAAATGACCTTGCCCACATAATAGCCCTTTTTGATCAGTTCCTCCTGCATTTCCAAATGGTCGTCATGCGCGTGCGTAAGGAACATAATATCAAAGCCGTCAATATCATTTTCTTCCAGATACTTGATTACATTGTTGACGCGCCAGCCCTCGCCGCCGTCAATCAGCATCGTCTGTCCGCCCACGCGCACAACAATGCAATCGCCCTGACGAATGCCCACATAATCCACGCGCAGCGTCTCGGCACCCGCCGCGAAGGGCGCTTCTTTCATCTCCTGCACCTTTTCATACGGCGCGGAAAGGCTCGTCGGCGCGTGATAAATGGGCAGCGTATCCGCCGCCGCCAGCGGAATAATAAAGCTGATTACCAGCAAAATAAGCCAAAACTTCTTCATGCGTACCTCCTTTGGGTTCCATAATAGTATATCACAAACACAGTTGTTGCGCAATGTTACGAAGATGTTACGGCCTATGTTTTTACAAAAGCTCCACCCAACCAGGTGGAGCTTCCTATCATTTCTTTACATATAATTCTATGCCATGTTCAGGCCAGCCGCAGGTACGATCGGATTCCTCAGCGTCCGCCTTACAAACAAACCTTTCAATAATCTCTTCATTTCGGTAATTAAACCAGAAACGATACAGTTCATCAAATTTGTATCCACAATACTCGCAAACTCCGTATTCCAAAGCACAATCCCCGCAATATTTTGCATCATCATCAACAGAATATATGTATGAGAAATTGTTCTTAAATGCGAGCTTTTTACATACATGGCAGGAAATAATATTAGGTACTATCACGACAGCCACAAATACTGCGATAATGGCAATGAGCACAACAATAATATGCCACGTTTGAATCTTATCCTTGATCTTACTGATAGTAATTCCAAGCTTTTTGGCAAGCAGCCAAATTAAAACGACTGCAAAACCAAACAAAATGCACGGAATCACAGTAGCAATCACAGAGCCAATGCCTACCGCAAACAAAACAGCTAAACCCGGAGCAAGAATTGCAATAATAACCAAAAGCAAGAATACAACCATCTTTCCGTCTCCTTCCTTAATATATGGATTATATCAAATAGGCAATTCCAATGCAAGCCATACGACCGCTATATTAAATCTCACATTCTCAATCGCAGTAATAAGCTTGCAGAATATTCATTCATTTGGTATACTGAATACACTTTTCCCGGGGAGGTGATATCCATGGCCCAGCAGAATATCTACGATAACGATGTTTTCTTTGAAAATTTCAAAACCCTTCGCAGCAAGGAAATCAATTTCAACGACTGCATCGAAACGCCGATCCTCTTGTCCATGCTGCCCGATGTGCGCGGCAAATCCGTGCTGGATATCGGCTGCGGTATGGGTCAGCACGCCAGGCAATACGCCGATATGGGCGCAAAAAGCGTACTGGGCGTCGATATCTCCGAAAAAATGCTCGCGCACGCGCGGCAGCATTTCTCCGCGCCCAATATCACCTATCGGCGCTTGGCACTGGAAGACATTCACACGCTCGGCAGCAAGTTCGATCTGATCACCAGCTCGCTGGTATTTGACTACGCCGAAGATCTTGGCACGCTGATAGCCGATGTTTACCGGCTGCTCCGTGACGGCGGGCACTTTGTATTCAGCATGTCGCATCCCATGGCCACGGCCTGGGACGGCCAATACGACCGCTACACGCGCACGGCGGACGGCACGCGCTTGCATGCCAACATCAATAACTACATGGTGGAAGGCAAGCGCTCTGTCAAGTGGGTGGTGCAGGATTACGAGGTCTATCACCGCACCATGGCCAGCATCATCAACGCCATCGCCGGCGCCGGTTTCCTCATCGAACGCTGCGAGGAATCGCACATTTCGGACGAAATGCGTGCGCTCTACCCCGCACAATTCGGCGGCACGCTGCACCGGCCGGATTTTGTCTTCTTCCGCTGTACAAAAGCCAAATAAAGGAGAAATACTTATGTCGATCGAACGCGTCAGGAATTATTTTAAGTCTCAGGGCATGGAAGAAAAAGTGCTGGAGTTCACCGTTTCCAGCGCCACGGTGGAATTGGCCGCGCAGGCGCTGAACTGCGAGCCCTGCCGCATCGCCAAAACGCTGTCCTTTAACGTGAATAGCACGCCCGTGCTGATCGTCGCCGCCGGCGATGCGCGCATCGATAATCCCAAATTCAAGGCGCAATTCGTCGCCAAAGCGAAGATGCTCTCCCCCGATGACGCCGTCACGCTGATCGGCCATGCGGTGGGCGGCGTATGTCCCTTCGCTGTGAACGACGGCGTGCAGGTGTATCTCGACGCCTCGCTCAAGCGCTTTGAAACGGTCTTTCCAGCCTGCGGCAGCGCAAACAGCGCCATCGAGCTGACCATCCCCGAACTGGAAGAGCATTCCCACTGCCTCGGCTGGGTGGATGTGTGCAAGGATTGGGCCTGAAAAACAGCATATAAAAACGCCTTGTGGATTTCTCCACAAGGCATTTTTTAAGCAGTAGCTATTACACCAGCTCGATGATAACCATCTCGGCGGCGTCGCCACGGCGCGGACCCAGCTTGTAGATGCGGGTGTAGCCGCCGGCGCAGCCCTTCTCTTCGTTGCGGGCACGATACTTGGGGCCCAGCTCACGGAAGAGCTTTTCAACCACGGGATGCTTATTGTCCTTGGTGCGCTCCTTGTATTCGCTCTTGGATTCCTCAGCAGTCTTCTGCTCCTTGAGGTCATACAGGTAGCTCATCATGATACGACGGGCAGCCAGCTTTTCAGCGCTGTCGTTGGTGACAGTCACTTCCACGATCTGGCCCTTGTCGTTATGGAAGGTCTTCTGAACTTCCACAGTCTTGTCATACTCGCGGATGGCGAGAGTGATCATCTTTTCCGCGACGCTGCGGACTTCCTTGGCGCGGGCCAGGGTCGTCTCGATGCGGCCGTACCAGATCAGATTGGTGACCTGGTTGCGCAGCAGCGCCTTGCGCTGATCGGCCGTGCGGCCCAGCTTACGTTGCGTTGCCATGAGGGGTTCCTCCTTACGCCCAGAGTTGGGCGGTCACGTTAATCGTCGGACGGGCGCAGGCCAAGGCCCAGCGCCTCAAGCTTCTGTTCAACTTCCTCGAGACTCTTCTTGCCCAGGTTGCGTACCTTCATCATATCTTCCTGATTGCGCTGCACAAGCTCGGCCACGGTGTTGATACCGGCGCGCTTGAGGCAGTTGTACGCACGAACGGACAGGTCGAGTTCCTCGATGGTCATTTCGAGAACTTTTTCCTTCTTGTCATCCTCACGCTCAGAGTGAGGCACGGGCATCGTCTGATCGGTCAGACCCACGAACAGCTCCAGCTGATCACGCAGGATCTTGGCGGCCATGGCGATGGCTTCATCCGGCAGCACGGAGCCGTTGGTCCACACGTCAAGCAGCAGCTTGTCGTAGTCAGTGGCCTGGCCCACGCGGGTGTCGGTGACCGTGTAGTTCACCTTGCGGATGGGGGTGTAGATGGAATCCACCGGAATGACGCCGATAGGCATCTGCGGTGTTTTATTCTTATCGGCAGAGACATAGCCGCGGCCGATATCAATAGTGAAAGTAATGTGCAGCTTCGCACCTTCACCCAGAGTGGCGATGTGCAGGTCGGGATTGATAACCTCTACCTCATCATCCACGCGGATGTCAGCCGCGGTTACTTCACAGGGACCTTCGGCGATGAGTTCCAGCGTCTTGGGCTGGTCAGCGAACATGCGGACAGAGAGCATCTTGAAGTTCAGGATGATCTCGCTCACATCTTCCTTGACGCCGGGAACGGTGGAAAACTCGTGCTGTACGCCGTCAATCCGGATGGAAGTAACTGCAGCGCCGGGGAGACTGTTGAGCAGTACGCGGCGAAGCGCGTTACCCAGCGTGTGACCGAAACCGCGTTCAAGCGGCTCGATGGCGAAGCGGCCATAAGTGTTGTTGTCGGCAACTTCCAGACACTCGATGTGCGCTTTTTCGATTTCTGCGATCACGGCGTTCTTCCCTCCTATTATTGGAAACCGTCGTTCGGTTAGCTATTAAGCAGTGCGACGTCCTTTAACGGGAGTAGAACTCGACGATCATGTTCTCCTGAAGCGTGAAGTCGATGTCTTCGCGGGCGGGCAGGGCCACAACGGTGGCGGTCAGCTCGTCGGCGTTGAAGGTCAGCCACTTGGGCAGGATGCGAGCGGCATTGCCTTCGCGAACGGCCTTGAAGTGGGCCATTTCCTTGCTCTTGGCACGGATGGTGATCACGTCGTTCACATCAACGGTGTAGGAGGAAACGTCCACCTTCTTGCCGTTAACGAGCACGTGGCCATGCAGCACCAGCTGACGGGCCTGGGGACGGGAAGCGCCCAGACCAGAGCGGTAAACAACATTGTCCAGGCGGCGCTCCAGCAGGCTCAGCAGGTTTTCACCAGTGACGCCCTTCATGGAGGTAGCACGCTCATAAGTCTTGTGGAACTGGGATTCGAGCAGACCGTAAGCGCGGCGGGCCTTCTGCTTTTCACGCAGCTGCATGCCATATTCGCTTACTTTACGCTGACGGGCCTGACCATGCTGGCCAGGAGGGGTGGGACGCTTGCTCAGCGCGCACTTGTCAGAGTAGCACTTTTCGCCCTTCAGGAAGAGCTTGGTACCCTCACGGCGGCACAGACGGCAAACGGAACCAGTATATCTTGCCATATTAGCCTCCTAAAATTACACTCTTCTACGCTTGGGCGGACGGCAACCGTTGTGCGGGATGGGCGTCACGTCCTTGATCATGGTGACTTCAAGACCGGCAGCCTGCAGAGAGCGGATAGCCGCCTCACGGCCCGAACCGGGACCCTTGACGTACACTTCAACCGACTTGAGGCCAAACTCAGTGGAGGCCTTCGCAGCGGTTTCGGCGGCCATCTGAGCAGCGAAAGGCGTGCTCTTCTTGTTGCCGCGGAAGCCCATGCCACCGGCAGACGCCCAGGACAGGGCATTGCCGTTCACATCGGTGATGGTCACGATGGTGTTGTTAAAGGAAGAGCTGATATGCGCAACGCCGCGCTCAACGAGCTTCTTTTCACGGCGCTTGCGGGAAATCTTCTTCACCTTGGATTGAGATTTGGGTGCCATTATTATCCCTCCGCGCTCCTTCTATCGGAGCTTACTTCTTTCAGCTTACTTGGTAGCCTTCTTCTTGCCAGCAACCTGCTTCTTGGGACCCTTACGGGTGCGCGCATTCTGCTTGGTGTTCTGGCCACGGACAGGCAGGCTGCGACGATGGCGTACGCCACGGTAGCTGCCGATCTCGATGAGGCGCTTGATATTGAGCGAAACTTCACGGCGCAGGTCGCCCTCCACCTTCAGGTGATGCTCGATATACTCGCGCAGTTTGCTGATTTCGTTCTCGGAGAGATCCTTAACGCGGGTGTCAGGATTGATGCCAGTCTCAGCAATGATCTGCTTGGACGTGGTCAGGCCGATGCCGTAAATGTACGTCAGGCCAATCTCGACGCGCTTCTCTCTGGGCAGGTCAACGCCCGCAATACGTGCCATAGGTTGGTTACACCTCCAAATGTGTTGGTTGAATTGATCAACCTTAGACCGGGTGGGAAAGACCCCGGAAGTGTATGGAAACCGTTTGTGGTCCCTTGGGAAGGGAAATCCCGCAGGCAGCCGCCCACAACGGTAAGCCATCTTAGAATCTGTCAGCGGCTATTTTCCCGCCGCTGTGCGCTGGTTGGGCCGCGCATGGCCATTGGCCGCCTTGCGGCCCGGGGAGCGCTCTCCCCTATGGATGAATCAATCAGCCCTGCTTCTGCTTGTGCTTGGGATTCTCGCAGATGACCATGACATGGCCCTTGCGCTTGATGATCTTGCACTTTTCGCAGATCGGCTTGACAGACGGACGAACCTTCATTGGGTTTTTCCTCCTTGCTTGAGCCCGCCGACGCGGGTGAAGTAGTACGGGGTTCCTATTTTCTTACGCCTTGCTGCGCCAGGTAATGCGCCCGCGGGTAAGGTCATAGGGAGAGAGCTCAACCTTCACTTTGTCGCCCGGATAAATGCGGATGAAGTTCATGCGCATCTTGCCGGAGATGTGCGCCATGATCTGATGCCCGTTAGGCAGTTCAACCAGGAACATGGCATTAGGCAGCGCTTCTACGATCTTGCCTTCCATTTCGATGACGTCATTCTTAGACAATCGGATGGCCCTCCTTGTTTTGCTCGGTCGCATAATTCCCCGCATCATTTTCCTTTACCTGGGAAGAATGTCCCGCCTGACCCATGGACGCAGCCTCGTCCACGTAGAAGGGCTTGAGTGCTTTTCGCACGTCTGCATCCTTCAAGCGGTTCATTGCGTAAAGGGAGATGATCTCGGGCGCCTGATGCGGCGTCGCGGACAGATGTTTGCGCCTTTTTCGCTTGGGATGATCCACCTTCCGGCGGTCTCCGTCGCATACCAGGACGAAGTCATCGTCCAAAGATAATAATACCACAAACATATGCCCTTTGTCACGCCCTTTTTTTGAAAAAACTACATTTCCTTCAAATATTTTTTGCATAAAATGCGGTTTTCTCCTTTACAGAGCGTTTTCCCAGGTAAATCCCGGGTATGTGAGCACCTCGGGCAGGCCCGAAGTGACCGCAATCGTGTGTTCATAGTGCGAGCAGGGCTTGTGATCGTTGGTCACAATCGTCCAGCCGTCGCTGAGCTGATGCACCGGATAGCGGCCCATGGCGATCATGGGCTCGACCGCAATGGTCATGCCCCGGCGCAATCTCACGCCGCGGCCCGGCGTACCGAAGTTGGGCACGCTGGGATCCTCGTGCATTTCCTGACCGATGCCGTGACCCGTCAGATCACGCACTACGCCGTATCCGTGACTCTCGGCGTGCTGTTGCACAGCTGCGCCAATGTCACCGATACGATTGCCGTCCACTGCCTGGCGGATGCCCTGCCAGAAGCACTCTTCCGTCACGCGGATCAGCTTTTCGCATTCCTCGGAGATTTTGCCCATCCCCTTGGTAAAGGCGCTGTCCGCCTGCCAGGAATCCAGGATCAGGCCGCAGTCAACAGAGACGATGCTGCCCTCTTCCATCTTCACATGCTTGGAGGGAATGCCGTGCACGACCTCGTCATCGATGCTCACACACAGCGTTGCAGGATAATCATAGTATCCAAGGAAGGACGGCGTAGCATGACCCTTTTTGATCAGCTCATGCGCGATCTTATCCAGATCATACGTCGTCATGCCAGGGGCCATTTTCTCTTTCAGCGTGCATAGCACGTCGTAGAGCAGATGGCCGGCAGAACGCATCTTGGACAGCTGCAACTCATTCTTGATGGTAATCATCTTAGTCTTTCTTCGTCAGCGCAGCGCGCACCACTTCGTTATTTTCTTCGATGGTGCCCAGCAGCGTGGCGGTAGACAGCAAACCTTTGGCGCGATAGTACGCAACGAGGGGCGCAGTCTTTTCTTCATATACATCCAGGCGCTTGCGGATGGTCTCGGGCTTGTCGTCGTCGCGCTGATACAGTTCACCGCCGCAGGCAGAGCACTTATCGCTGTTATGCAGGGTGATGTTGTAGGTAGCGCCGCAATCCTTGCACATACGGCG
>JAZQXQ010000156.1:0-3768 GCA_045632965.1 Clostridia bacterium | reverse complement strand
GGCCTCCGACTTATTTCCGCTTCAAGGACGGCACCTTCATCACCCTGGAGGATACTGCTTCCTGGCAGCCGCTGGCCGAAGCCGTGCTGGAAGCCACCGAATTTACCGACACCCGCGATCTTGGCATGTACCGCGCCGCCTATATGGATGCGCTGATCCGCAGCAATGATCTGCCGGTGGAGCTGGACGAAGAGGCCGCCCGCGCAGCCGATCTCAAAGCCCCCGAGGCCGTATCGCCCATTGATTGCCTGCGTCCCTATCAGGAGCGCGGCTTCCAGTGGCTGTGCGCCCTGCATTCGCTGCACATGGGCGGCATCCTGGCCGACGACATGGGCCTTGGCAAAACCATCCAGACCATCGCCGCAGTGCTGTATTATGTGCGCACGGAGGAAGAAAGAAAGCCCTCCGTCATCGTTGCGCCCACGTCGCTGACTTATAACTGGCTGAGCGAACTCAAGCGCTTCGCGCCTGATCTTGACGTCATGTTGCTCTCGGGCTCCCAGGCCTCCCGCGCAGAGCAGATCAAACTGCTGCACGGCCCCGAAGCGCCCGACGTCCTGGTCACCAGCTATCCACTGATCCGCCGCGACGCCACGGTGCTGGCCGGAATCCCCTTCCGCTTCGCCATTCTCGTCGAAGCGCAGCATATCAAAAACGCCTCCAGCGTGGGCGCACATGCCGTTAAATTGCTCAATGCCGAAACGCGCATCGCCCTCACCGGCACGCCTATGGAAAACCATGCCGGCGAATTGTGGAGCATCTTTGATTTCATCCTTCCCGGGTATCTGCCGCGCGCAGGCGCCTTCATGCGCCGCTACGGCGAGGGCGACAACAGCGAGGAGCTCATGCGCCGCATCCGTCCCTTCCTAATGCGCCGCCTCAAAAAGGACGTGCTCACCGAGCTGCCCGACAAGCTGGAAGTGACCATGATGGCCGAAATGTCGCCCGAGCAGCGCAAGGTTTATCAGGCGGGTCTGTTGCGCCGCCGCGAATACGTCAAGCAGATTCTCACCACCCGCGGCATGGCCAAGGGCCGCGCAGAGGTACTCTCCGCCATTACGGAGCTCAGACAGATCTGCTGCCATCCCGTGCTTTGCCTGCCCGATTACAACGGCGCCTCGGGCAAGCTCGAAATGCTGGTGGACGTATTGCTGCCCGCCATCCAGGCCGGCCGCCGCGCACTGGTATTCTCGCAGTTCACCCGCATGCTCAGGCTCATCGAAACGCGCCTGACGCAGGAGGGCATCCAGTGTTTGTATCTGGACGGCGATACCCCGGCGGACGAGCGCGTAAAAATGTGCCAGAACTTTAACGGCGGCAAGGGCCATGTATTCCTGCTGTCGCTCAAGGCAGGCGGCACGGGCCTTAATCTCACGGGCGCAGACATGGTCGTTCATTACGATCCCTGGTGGAACCCCGCCGCCGAAGAACAGGCCGTCGACCGTGCGCACCGCATCGGTCAGACCAAGGAAGTGGAAGTCATCCGCCTGCTGATGCACGATTCCATCGAGGAGCAGGTATCCAACATGAGCAAATCCAAGCGCAAGCTCTTTGATACGCTCATCACCCCCGGCGAAGCGATGCCCACCAAGCTCACCGATAAAGACCTGCTCAGCCTTTTTGACGGCGTGTAAATCCCGCCGCAAGCCCTTGCAAGGGAATACGCAAACAGGTATAATGAGAGTGTACACGGGAGGTACACATGAATTTTGAATCCAACCGCAAGCCGCTCAAATGGAAGCGGCTGGGCCTGATGGCCGCCATCGCCGCACTGATTATCCTCATTGCCTATGTGCTGGGGCTGCTCACGGGAGGCTCCGGCAATATGACAGGCAAAAAGCTGCGCTGCGTGGTCAGCCAGGATGTAACGGTCTTTGGCGACCGCATCCTCTATTACGATAATCAGACGCTCTTTTGCCTGTCCACCGCCGGCAACGAATTGTGGAGCGTATCGGTCGGCGAAGGCGCGTCCTTCCACGCAGGCCCCAAGCATGTCGTCGTCTGGATCAACGATCAGGTGCAGCTGCTTGACCGCAACGGCCGCTCCACCTATAACGACCGCATGACCGACCCCGTCCAGTTTGCCAGAGCGGGCGAAAAATACGTCGCCATCGTTTCCGGCGAAGGCATGAACACCGTGCTCACCGTCAAGGATCTGCAGGGCGCGCATGTGGATGACTGGCCCACCAGCTACGCGCAGTTCCTCATTCTCGACTGCGGCTTTTTCGGCAACGGCGAATATCTGTGGACGACGGCGCTGGACGTATACGGCGCTGTGCCCGAGATCACATTAAATACCTATCAGGTGGGCAAAATGGATATCGCCGCGGTATCGCTGGGCGAGCCCATCACCTATGCCGTCATCTATTCCGGCGACAAGCTCAACGTCATCAACACCCGCCAGCTGCGATTGTACGATTTCCGCGGCACACAAAGCACGCAGGATACCGTGCTGGTATACGGCTGGGAGCTGATTGACTCCGTCGCCACCAATAATTATCCCTATCTGCTGTTTGCCACCGTCCTTCAGTCCGACGCAACGGGCGCCATCACCGAACTGCGCCTGCTGCACGGCAGCACGGACACCCGCTATTCTCTGCCCGATACCTGCGTGGGCGCGGGCATCCGCAATAAAAAGCTGTATGCCTTCTCCGCCGACAGCCTCTATCGCGCCGATATGAACGCCCAGCGCTTTACCGCCCTGCGTCTGCCAGTGGACAGCGCTGTGACGGGATACATCGGCATGACCGACGACGGCACGGCGCTTCTTGCCTGCGGCAGTGAAGTATGGGCTGTGACCGTCCCCTAAGGTAATACCATGAACATCATCGACATCGCGCTTTTGCTCATCCTGCTGAGCAGCATCGCTTTTGGCATGTATCGCGGCGCCGTAGCTTCGCTCTGGGGGCTGATTGCCTGCGTGGTTTCCTACCCGCTGACGCTCCTGCTTTCCCCCTATCTGTCCGCCTGGCTGGGTTCGTTTGGCGGCGTCATGGAATTGCTCGCCACCTATACCGACGCCAACGCGCTGGTGGGCGATTACACGCTGGCCACCACCGCCGTGCAGGGCATCAGCGAATCCGCGCTGCAGGCCGTCATCAACAGCCTTAACCTGCCCGATACCATCCTTGGCATCCTCAAAAGCAACATGGTCGGCAGCGTATTTTCCTCCTCCGGCCTTGTCACAGTCAACGATTATGTAGCCTACACCATCGTGGCCGTTTCCTTACAGGCCGTCAGCTTTGTGTGTACCTACATTTTCTGCGCCACCGTGCTGCATTTTATCATCACGATGCTCAATCACGTGTTCCGCTTTCCCGTTCTCAAGCACTTTGACGGGCTTGTGGGCGGCGTATTCGGCGCGCTGCGCGGCATGCTGATTCTCTATGTATTGTTCCTGCTGGTGCCGCTTGTTCTCACCATCATCCCGGTCACGCTGGTCAGCGAGCTGTTTGAAAGCAGCACGCTCAGCCAGGTATTTTCCAGCAGCGGTTTTTTCATCCGTGTGGTCACCGGAAAATAAGCATACAAAAGACGCCCGCTCGGGCGTTTTTTGTGTTCAGATAAGCAGGGCAAGGAGTATGGCTAAGAGCGCCGCGAATACGTTGGAAAGCAGGTTGACCGTGCTGTTGGTCACGATCGCAAGCCCGCCGGTTTTTTCGGCGGCGGTGCCGCAATGGAAGGGCTTTTCGGTATAGGCCGCACAGACGGTGCAGGTGTACTTGGCCTGCAGGAGCGGGCCGAGGATGCTGTCGCAGAGCATCCCGA
>JAZQXQ010000155.1:0-4834 GCA_045632965.1 Clostridia bacterium | reverse complement strand
GCATCTTCGGCCCCAAGACGGATCTGGCGGTCAAGGCCTTCCAGAAGGCCAACAAGCTCAGCCAGGACGGCGTGATCGGCCCCAAGACGCTGGAAAGACTCCTGGCGCTGGCCGAGGAAGAGGAAGAGGGCGCGCTGGGCGCTACCGGCACGGGCGGCGGCGTGACGGGCACGGTCTTCAAGGCCCCCACGGCAGCCGAAGTGCGCTTTGCCAACTGGTATACCGAGATCCGCCCGCTGGCGCGCAGCATGCCCGACGCCATCATCTATGATTACGAAACGGGCCTGTACTACAATGTGAATATGTTCTCCTTCGGCAAGCACTGCGACGCCGAGCCCATCACCGCCAGCGATACCGCCATTATGCGTGAGATCATGGGCCGCGACAACTGGACGCCGCATGCCGTGTGGGTGATTCTCTCCGACGGCAAGGTGTACATGGCCTCCACGCACTCGATGGGCCATACGGTTGATCATAATTCCAGCAACGATCTGACGGGTCATATCTGCATCCACTTCCCGCGCGAATTGTCCGAAGCGGAAGCGACCGGCCCCTATGCGCTGCGCCATCAGTATGAGATCCTCGACGGCTGGGAAAAGACGCAGCAGCTGATCTACAAATCCTATCAGTAAAGAGGTAAGAAAATGATTACCATTGCCATGGACGGCCCCGTCGGCGCGGGCAAATCCACCATTGCGGACGAAGTAGCCAAGAGACTCAATATTCTCCATCTGGATACCGGCGCGATGTACCGCGCGGTGGGCCTGGCAGTGAACAAGGCCGGCGTTGATATGCACGATGAAGGCGCCGTCACCGCCCTGTGCGAAGAGGGTAAGGCACATGTGGATGTAAAATATGTAGACGGCGCGCAGCAGACCTTCGTCAACGGCGAGGACGTCACGCCCTTTATCCGCACGCAGGAGGCCGGTACCGCCGCATCCTGTGTATCCCGCTATGCCGCCGTGCGCCGCATGCTCGTCGCCCGTCAGCGCGAGATCGCCGCGACCCAGCCCATGCTGATGGATGGCCGCGATATCGGCACGGTGGTGCTCAAGGATGCGCCAGTCAAGATTTATTTGACCGCCAGCGCCGAGGCCCGCGCCCTGCGCCGCATGAAGCAATTGCAGGAAAAGGGCGAGAATCCCGATTTTGATGAAATTCTGCATGAAGTGAACGCCCGCGATTATCAGGATATGAACCGCGAAGTGGATCCCCTGCGCTGCGCCGATGATGCGGTGGTGGTGGATTCTTCCGATATCAACTTTGAAGAAACCGTGCAGGCCATCCTGCGTATCGTGGAGGAAAAGCATGTCGGATAAAGCGCATCGCGAACGCACGCTGTTTTATCGCGCGGTGTGTGCGGTTTTCCGCCCCATCGTGCATCTGATCTGGCCGCTGCGTTTCCATGGCCGCGAGCGTGTGGATGCGCTCAACGCGCCCTATATCATCATCGGCAACCACAAAACATTCATGGATCCCGTGGCGATGGTGCTTGGCGTGCGCAAGGACGAAATCCACATTGTCGGCAAAAAGGAACTGGGAAAGTTCAAGCTCATCAACTATATCTTTGATAAGCTGCACGTCATCATGATCGGCCGCGGCGAAACGGATATGGCTGCCATGCGCAAGTGCATGCAGACGGTGAAGAACGGGCATGTGCTGGGCATTTTCCCCGAGGGCACGCGCCATCAGCAAACGATGATGGAAAAGGTGGAATCCGGCGCGTCGCTGATCGCGCTGCGCAGTAAAGTGCCCGTGATTCCCATGTACATTCACGGGCGCATCCGCCCCTTCCGCATCAATCACATCTATTTTGGCGAAGTGATGAACCTTAATGACCTGCACGAGCAGGGCGTGAACAGCGAAACGGTGAATGCGCTGAGCAATCGCATACGCGATACCTTCTATGCCATGCGCGATGCCGTGAATGGTGAGAAATAACCAAGTTTTTCTCTTGCACGGAAAGCACTTTTTGTGGGATGTGCGAAAACTTTGCTGAAATCGAAAAAAACTTTTCAATTTTGCAGGAAATAAAGGAGAAACGGCGAATTACTATCTATTCGCCATAATTGGCGGAGGACTGCTTATGCCGCTTGAGATTGCACAGCACGCCGGCTTTTGCATGGGCGTGAAAAGGGCTGTCGCCATGGCCGAGGAGGCTGCCGCAGAGGCAAAGGCGCAGGGATTGCGCTGCTGTTCGCTGGGCGAAGTGGTGCATAACCCGCTGGTTACCCAGCGCCTGCATGATATGGGCGTTGAGGTGGTCAAAAGCGTGGCGGAGGCCAAAGGCGCGCTGCTGATACTGCGCAGCCACGGGGTTGGTCCCGAGGTGCTGCAGGCATGCGGGGAGATGCAGATTCCCGTCAAGGACTGCACCTGCAAGCATGTATCGGCGCTGCATCAGGCCGTGGCCGAATACAGTAAGGACGGCTCCGCCGTCGTACTGGTCGGCGATAAGGACCATCCGGAGGTCAAAGGGACTGCCGGCTGGTGCCACGGGGAAGTTTATGTGGTTTCTTCCCGGGAGGATGTTAAGGCGCTTCCTTCCATCGAAAAGGCGATGATCGCCTCACAAACCACGCTTCAGGCAGAGAAATGGGAAGAGCTCGTTCCCTGCCTTGCTGAAAAGATTGTAACGCCCACTTTCCATCGATCCATCTGCGCGGCAACCCGCATGCGTCAGCAGGCGGCCCGCGAAATGGCACGCAAGTGCGATCGGGTGATCGTGGTCGGCGGGCGTTCAAGCGCCAATACCCGCAAGCTGTACGAGGCCTGCAGGGAATTGTGCGCATATACCATTCTGGTGGAATGTGCGGCGGAGATACCGCCTCACTTTGCAAATACCCACACCCATTACATAGGAATAGCCGCCGGCGCATCCACACCGGATTGGTCACTTAAGGAGGTTGTCAACGCAATGAACGACATGGAAATCAAAGACCAGGTGCTCGAAAACGAGAACCAGGCCGCGCAGGACGCTGTAGAGCAGGACTTTTTGGCTGGCATCGAAGCCTCGATGCGCCGTATTCACACCGGCCAGACCGTAACCGGCACCGTAGTGCAGGCTACCGAGGACGAAGTGTGCGTTAACATCGGCTACAAGTCTGATGGTCTCATCAAGCGCTCTGATCTGGTCGACCAGGATGTTAAGATTGGCGACGAGATCGAAGTAGAAGTAGTCAAGGTCAACGACGGCGAAGGCAATGTCATCCTCTCGCAGCGCAATATCGTCAACCGCAAGGCGTGGGAAGCTCTCATGGCCAAGCACGAGGCTGGCGAGTATGTCGAGGGCGTTGGCAAGGAAGCTGTCAAGGGCGGCCTGATCTGCATGGTCGACGGCATTCGTGCTTTCGTGCCTGCGTCCCGTCTTGCCAAGCACTTTGTTGAAAAGATCGATCAGTTTGTGGGCCAGACTATGACCCTCAAGATCATCGACGTCGACAAGACCAAGAAGCGCATCGTCTGCTCCCGCAAGGACGTCATCCTGGAGGAGGAATCCACCAAGAAGGCCGCTGCCTGGGAAAAGATTGAAGAAGGCGCCATCATCGTGGGCGTCGTCCGCCGCTTTGCCGATTTCGGCGCGTTCGTCGATCTGGGCGGCGTGGATGGTCTGATCCACATCACCGATATGGCCTGGTACCGCGTGGGTCATCCCTCCGAAGTCCTGGAAATCAACCAGGAAGTCGAAGTCAAGATCCTGTCTGTGGACCGTGAGCGTGAACGCATCCAGCTGGGCTACAAGCAGCTGCAGGCCAAGCCCTGGGACGCCATCGAAGAGAAGTATCCCGTGGGTCTGGTGCTGGAGCGCAAGGTCGTCCGCATCCGTCCCTTCGGCGCCTTCATCGCGCTGGAGCCCGGTGTTGACGGTCTGGTGCACATCAGCCAGGTTGCCCTCACCCGCGTGAACAAGGTCGAGGATGTGCTGACCGTGGGTCAGGACGTCACCGTCGAAGTTCTGGGCGTCGATCCCGAAGCCAAGCGCATCAGCCTGAGCATCCGCAAGGTGCTGGAAGACAATGCGTTCGAGTATGAAGCCATCGAGGGCGATGAGTTCCCCGTGGAAGAAGCTCCCGCTGAGGAACCCGAAGCCTAATTGCGCAAAATAAAAAGGAAGTCGCGAAAGCGGCTTCCTTTTTTTGCTTGAATGCTTTATAATAGATAAAAAACACGGAGGTAATTATTATGGAAATCAAAGCGGTTAGCACTGTTAATGCGCCGGCGGCCATTGGCCCCTATTCTCAGGCCATCGCAGCGGGCGATTTTGTATATCTGTCCGGTCAGTTGGGCGTGGATCCCGTGAGCGGCAACATGGAAGCGGGCGTTGAGGCGCAGGCCGAGCGCGCGATTGCCAACATGAAGGCGATCCTCGCCGAGGCGGGCCTTGACATTTCCCGCGTGATCAAGACCACCGTTTTCCTCAAGGATATGGGCGATTTCGCCGCCGTCAACGCGATTTACGCCAAGCATTTCCAGCAGCCCTATCCCGCGCGCTCCTGTGTGCAGGTGGCTGAGCTGCCCAAGGGCGGTTTGGTTGAGATTGAGGCGGTGTGCGTGAGGTAACTGGGGGACGAGGGGAGGACGTTACTTTCTTTGAGTCAAAGAAAGTAACAAAGAAACCTGCGTTTGTATTGGAAGCTGGCTGCGAGAAAGTCGCGGCAGGCTGAACGAAAAAGAGGGAGAATCCCACGGATTCGAGCAAGCTCGATCCATGGTCTTCTCTCTCTTTTTCTATCCGCTTCGCGGATGCGATGGCTGCGACATCGGCCTGCCGCTTGGGTGCGGGATTCCGGGAGTTGCCGCGGTTTTTCTGCGGAAAAACGAGCGGGGTGGCGCG
>JAZQXQ010000154.1:0-5150 GCA_045632965.1 Clostridia bacterium | reverse complement strand
GGGTTTCCACCGCTTCCACGGCGCCGCGGCCGTCCACAGGCTGACCCAGAGCGTTCACGACGCGGCCGATGAGCGCTTCGCCCACGGGCACGGACACGACCTTACCGGTACGCTCCACCACGTCGCCTTCCTTGATGCCCTCGTCCTCGCCCAGCATAACGATGGCCACAGAGTTTTCCTCCAGGTTCAGTGCCATGCCGTACGCGCCGTTGGAGAAGCGCACCAGCTCGTTGGCCATGCACTTATCCAGGCCCGATACGCGGGCGATACCGTCGCCGATTGTGATAATCGTGCCGGTGTCGCTCTGCGAGATTTTATTTTCGTAATGTTTGATCTGCTCTTTTATGAGCTTGGAGATCTCTTCAGGTTTCAACTGCATCGTATCACCGCTTTCCGTAGATAAGGGTTTTTCTTTCGCTGCGCTGCGGCAGCATTATGCTTCGCCGACCATTGCGCGGCGAACAGACTCCAGACGGTGACGGACGGTATTGTCGTAGCGCTGGCCGTTCATCTCCAGCAGCACGCCGCCAACCACCTTGGGATCCACCTTTTCAAGCAGGACAATCTCTTTGCCCGTCATCTGCCTGAGCTTTTCAATCAGGCGCACACGCTGATCGTCGCTGAGCGCATCGCCGGTGGTAACATGCGCTTCCACCACGCCGTGATCCTTGTTGTACAGTTCACGGTAGGCTTCCTCGCACCCGGAAAACTCGCTCAGCGCGCCGCGCTCGCAGAGGATTTTAAGGAAGTTGAGCACATACGGATGCACCTGACCGCGCAGCGCGCTGTCAAGGATATTCAGCCTTTCTTCCTTCTGCAGCGACATATTGGAAAGCAGCTTCACAAACTCCGGCTGCTCCTTAAAGCAGCTTTTGAGCGTGCGCATTTGCTCCAATACGTCCGGGGCAATATTCTCCTCCGCCGCCAGCACATACATGCCCGCGCCGTATTCTTTGGCTAACTCTGTCACGACTGTTCACCAACGTTCCTGATGAATTCATCCACAAAGTTTTCATGATCCGCTTTCTGGATCTCACGCTCCACAACCTTGGAAGCGATAGAAACAGCCATTTCGGAAATCTCGCTCTTGACGTCCTGCAGCATCTGCTTTTTTTCAAGGGCGATTTCTTCTTCTGCCTTCTGCTTGATATGACTGGCCTGACTGCTGGCTTCGGCAACAATCTGATCGCTCTTGCGCTGGGCGGTCTGCACAGCGTTGCGCACCAGACTGTCCGCTTCCTCGCGGGCCGCATCCAGTTTGGCCTCATACTCCTGCTTCATGCCGGCCGCGGCAGCCTTATCCTGCGCGGCATCGTCATAAATCTTGTCCACCTGCTCCTGACGCTGGTTCAGTATATTCTGCACGGGCTTGAACAGGAACTTCTTGAACGCCCAGAACAGAATCAGCAGGTTGGCAAGCGCAATGAGAATCTCCCACAGATTGGCAGATACAATATCTAATGTCTGAATGCCCATTATTCTGCCTTTCTAACGGCCTGATATTTACGCCAGGCTCTTGAGGATGTTGATGAAGGTGTTGGGGGCAACGAAGATCAGCAGGATGCTGATAACCAGAGAATAGATACCTGTGGTTTCGGCAACGGCGCAGCCCATGATCATGGTGGAAGTAACAGCGCCCTGGCACTCAGGCTGACGGCCGATGGCTTCGCAGGACTTGGAAACAGCATTACCTTCACCGATACCGGGGCCGATAGCGCCGATACCCGTGCACAGACCAGCGCCCAGAGCGCAGCAACCGAGGATGATAGCAGCAGCGATTTGCAACATGAGATTTTACCTCCTAAGAATAAGTAGATGATTTATGCTTTACGCAAAGCTTTTTCTTGCTTGCGCAGGAGCCTCTTTTCGTATTCCTCTTCGGGGAATCCGTTGGCAATGTTGAGCATCGTCAGCATGGCGAAGATGAAAGCCTGCATGCAGCCGCTGAAGATGTCAAAGTAGATGGAGAAAACGGCGGGGATACCAAAGCGCAGGAAGGGAATCTCCCCCAGGAAGCCGGGCAGCCAGCCGATCACCGCGCTGGAAGCCACCTGCAGGCCGGCCGCCAGCAGCGTAGAGATAACCACGCCGGAGAGCACATTGCCAAAGTGACGGAAGGCCATCGAGATGGGCGTTGCAATCTCGCCGATCACATTCAAGGGAGCGAGAATGAACAGCGGCTCAAAGTAGCCCTTGACGTAATTGCCCACGCCGCCCTTGAGCTTGTAGTAAGTGATCAGGCCGAACACCAGAATGGCCCAGCCGAAGGTGGTGTTCACATCGGACGTGGGCGGGAACAGGCCCAGCATACTCGACAGACTGGAGAGCGCGGACAAACCCAGAATCGCCGTAATGAAAGGCGCGAAGGCCGCAAAGCGCTCGCCCATGTTGGTATTGACCAGCTTCTGCACGGTCTGCACAATCCACTCGGCAATCACCTGACGCTTGGAGGTGGGCTTCACCTTCAAATCCCTTGTCAGGAAGAGGATCACGCCGATCAGCGTCAAAAGCACCGCCAGAGAGTTGATCTGCGTTTCGGTAATGTGCATATCCATCAGCGGCATGGGGATCGTCAGATACACCTGCGCGCCCGTTACGGAAATGCCTTCACTGGGCCCCTTGGTGAGGATTTTGAGCACCAGCGCCGCCGTGAACGGCAGCACCATCAGCGCAATGAGAAGATAATCGATCACGCGGTCACGAAGCGATTTTTTCATCTCATGTCACTCTCCCTTCCGGATTTTTTGAAGCAGCGGCTGTGCCATAATCACAAGCCGCGGGAAAAACAGCGCAATGATCGCAGGAACCGCATGAAACACGGGAACCTTGATCGCAATGATGGCTGCAATGGCCGTCAGGAACATACGCACTGTATACGATCTTTGCACCAGCGCACGGGCAGCCTTTTGCTCGGGCACTTCTTCGCGGGGCTTGACATTCCCCTCTTCGTCAAATTCATCATCCGGCAGCCGCACGCCTTCCATCTTGGCAGCGGCCATCTGCACGGTCAGCGCCATCAGGAAGAAATTGAGCACCGCATAACCCGCGCCATAGATCGTGCCCCACAGCACGCGCATTTCAAATCGGCCGATCACCGCAAATACAAACAGCATCAGCAGCGATAAAACACCTACGCCGATTGCCATCTTTTTGGTTTCCTGTTTGACAGGTTCTTGAATTTTCATATGAGTTTCTCCATATTAAATAGGCAAAAAATTACCTTTAGCAATTATAGCATATTTTGGTGGAAAATCAACCATTTTTTCTTTATCGATATCATTACATTTATATCGCTCAAAAATCACCTCTGTGCGCCATAAAAAAGTCAAAATACGCGCGCACGTTTTTTAGCTCCGTCCACCGTTTCACGCACATGGGCTCGCTGTCGATATCATATATCCTCGCCCCCGGCGTAGAGAGTATAAACGGCGAATGTGAAGCGATGATAAACTGACAGCCGTAAAAGCGCGCAGAATCAAACAGAAACTGCTGCAGTTCCAATTGCTTTTCGGCGGACAAACTGTTTTCCGGCTCGTCCAGCAGATACAGCGCATTTTCCCTGATACTCTCGGTAAAATACATCAGCGCGCTTTCGCCGTTGGATTTTTCCTGCACGTTGCCCATCAGCCGCTTGCGCACATAAGCTGACCGCGTCTGCCGCCAGGCGTCGTTAAAGCGTTTGAGATCCTCATAATCCTCCATCGTGCGGAAGGTATATCCCTCCTTGCGCGTCTGGCGGTATTCATCCAGCATGTCCGCGCGTTTGGCGTCTATGCCGTCATTCAGACAGCGGATATTGAGCAAATAGTCAAACACATCGTCGCTTGTAATGATGCGCCCGTCCAGCAGCGCGCGGCGGTCGCCGTGCACTTCATAATCACAGAGCTTCACATACTCCTCAAAAAAGTCTGTGCGGTTATATACCGTTCCATGCGCAATGCCGATTCTTTCGGCAATCACATTCAGAATAGTGCTTTTGCCGCTGCCGTTGCCCCCGTAAAAAATCGTGATGGGCTCAAAAGCGACCTCCGGCAGCTCGCGCAGCGGAAACAGTTCAAAAGGATACGCCGACGTATAATAGGTGGGTTTGATATCATTGAGAACCTTCTCGCGCACATTCAGTGACGGCATTGTAAACGATCTGAGATAAACCATCCTCCGCGCTCCTTTCCGGATAACATAATATTATTATAGCGCACGCAGCCGCTGCGCACAAGGCAGCAAAAAAGCGCCGCCCATACAGACAGCGCTCTTGAAATATTATTTTTCCCTTTTCAGCAATTTGTAGAGCAGCTTGTACAGCTGCAGAGATTCCTGCGCATCAAGGCATACGCACTTGGCCAGCTCGGCAGGGATATTCACAGCGTCCTCGCGCAGCTTTAATCCCTTTTCGGTCAGCGACACAATCAGGCTGCGCTCGTCCTCTTCCGAGCGGCGGCGATCCACCAAGCCCTTATGCTCCAGCTTTTTCAGCAGCGGCGTCAGCGTGCCGGAGTCCAGATACAGGCAATCGCCCAGTTCCTTGGCCGTCACCGACTTTCTCTCCCACAGCACCAGCATGGTGATATACTGCGTATACGTCAGGTCAATTTTATCCAGATACGGCTTATACTCCTTGATTACTTCGCGGGAGCAAGCATACAAAGGAAAGCACAGCTGATTCTCTATTTTCAAAGCCTCATACTTGTTCTCTTTCATACTGACCCTTCCATTAAATACAATTTTAGGGATATTAAATCTATACTATAATAATGTACCATAATTTCCCATTCCGCTCAATACAATTTTACTGCGGCCGCCGTTTTTCTCAAATAATGTACAAAAAACCGGTTTCATTTGTCGCATTTTGCATGTATTTGTCCCTTTTTGCAGCAGCTTGCATTCTCCGTTTGCGAAAACGCCGCGCATATTATATAATAGAGCGAATGATCCTGACTGAGCGAGGACACACGCATGTTTGAAGCAATTTTCTCCCTGATTCAAAAGTATGACCGCATCATCATCCACCGGCACTCCAATCCCGACGGCGACGCCCTGGGCAGCCAGATCGGCCTGAAGCATCTGATCCTTGAAAATTTCCCGGGAAAAGAAGTTTTCGCCGTGGGCGATGCCGCCGGCCGCTACGCCTTTATGGATGACTCCGTTATGGA
>JAZQXQ010000153.1:0-1909 GCA_045632965.1 Clostridia bacterium | reverse complement strand
GCCGTTTTGCCAAAGCCGTTGAGCACATGGCAAGCGGCGACCATCTTTTGCTGAAAGATATCATCCTCGCAGGGCAATACCACCGTCACGCCCGTCTTGTGCCGTTCATTATCCACCGTGCAGTGGCCCACGCGCACACCGGGCACATCGGTAATGGCATTTCTCTTTCCCTTTTCCATGCGGCCGACAGAAAGCTCCATGGCAGATCCTCCCCCTTGATTTCATGTCAATTATACCGCTCGCGCCCCTTAAAATCAATAAAGAGCGCACGATAATATCAACAGCACTTGATAGAATTGACAACTTTTTTAAGCACTGCTCGCTGTTCATCTATCTGCGCGCCCTTACAGAACGCGGAATACGCTGACTTCAAAGTGCAATCTATACCGATGACCCGCACGAAACGACCGTTCACATTCAATTTATCCCTTTCTTCCGCCGTATTTGTTATGATGTGTCTGCAAATATCTCAGGAGGAAAACACATGCAGGCAATCAAAACCGTATCGCTTGTCAAGCGCTACAAAGACCTGTCCGCCGTTGACAATCTGAGTCTCGAAATCTGTCAGGGCGAATTATTCTCGCTCCTTGGCGTCAACGGTGCCGGAAAAACCACCCTTATCAAAATGCTGACGTGTCTGACCGCACCGACAAGCGGCGACGCCTTTGTGAACGGTTTCAGCATTACAAAGCAGCCAGACGAAATCAAGCATCTGATCGGCGTGTCCCCGCAGGAAACGGCAGTTGCCCCCAACCTGACCGTCAAGGAAAATCTTGAGCTGATCTGCGGCGTGCACGGATTCAGCAAAGAAGAAACAAAACAAAGAATCGAATCGCTCGTCCGGCAGTTTTCCCTTGGCCCGGTTTTGAAAAGAAAGGCCGGAAAGCTCTCCGGCGGCTATCAGCGCCGCGTCAGCATCGCCATGGCGCTGATCAGCCATCCGCAAATCCTCTTTCTCGATGAACCCACCCTCGGACTTGACGTCATCGCGAGACACGAACTGTGGGAGGCCATCCGCTCCCTGAAGGGCAAAGTAACCATCATTCTCACCACGCACTATATGGAAGAAGCCCAGTCCCTTTCCGATCGAATCGGCATTATGAAAAACGGCCGCCTTCTCTGCGTTGGAACTGCCGAAGAATTACAGCAGCAGACCGGCGCCGCGGACTTTGAATCGGCTTTTGTTTCCATCGTAAAGGAGGCGACGGTATGAGAATGCTCCCCTTTGCCAAGCGAAACGCAAAAGAAATCCTGCGTGATCCCCTCAA
Organism: Clostridia bacterium; assembly: GCA_045632965.1. Classification (GTDB taxonomy): domain Bacteria; phylum Bacillota; class Clostridia; order Christensenellales; family Aristaeellaceae; genus SFMI01. Next base: position 641 of record JAZQXQ010000153.1, on the reverse strand, counting down.
TCTCGCCTTCGGCCTTGGCTTTCCTTTGGTTTTATTGGTGCTGCTCAGCGCTATTTCGTCAAATGTCCCGGCCGACATCTTTGAAATCAACACCCTCACGCCCGGTATCACGGTATTCGGTCTGTCGTTTATGACGCTGTTTTCCGCCACGCTGGTCGCCAAAGACCGCGAAAGCGCCTTTCTGCAAAGGCTATACACAACGCCTCTTACCGGCCTTGACTTTATCCTCGGCTATATGCTTCCGCTCCTCCCCATCGCCCTTTTGCAAACGACCGTCTGCTATCTGTTTGCCATTCCGCTTGGCCTGACGGTCAGCGGCGGTATCCTGTATGCCATCATCGGCGTCATACCGATGGCCGTTTTCAATATCGCCCTTGGCCTTCTGTGCGGCAGCCTGCTGAATGTAAAACAGGTCGGCGGCGTATGCGGCGCACTGCTTACCAATCTGTCTGCGTGGCTGTCGGGCGTATGGTTTGATCTATCGCTTGTCGGCGGCGTCTTTGAAAAGATCGCCCGCGCGCTTCCCTTCGTTCATGCTGTCGAAACGGCAAAGGCGCTGTTTGAAAGCAATTTCACCCTTGCATCCCCGCATATTCTGCCGGTGCTTGTCTACTGTCTATGCGCAGCGGGACTTGCAGTAT
>JAZQXQ010000152.1:0-2684 GCA_045632965.1 Clostridia bacterium | reverse complement strand
AACGTTGCCTGCCTGCAGACCGTAACCGGCCAGCAGGTCCTGGATGCGCTGGAATGGGGCGCCAAGAGTGCCGGCACCGGCGCTGAAAACGGCGGCTTCCTGCAGGTTGCCGGTATCACCTACAAGATCGACGGCGAATATCCCTCCACCGTTCAGGCGGATGACAAGAGCGTTTGGATCGGCGGCCCCACCGGCGGCTACCGCGTACACGACGTCAAGGTTTACAACAAGGAAACCGGCGCCTACGAAGCTCTGGATCTGGCTGCCACCTACAACATGGCCGGCTACAACTACACCCTGCGTGATCTGGGCGATGGTTTCGCCATGTTCGACGGCGCGATCAACGTGCTGGACTACGTGATGGAAGACTACATGGTTCTGGCGAACTACGTTGCTGCCTTCCCCGGTCACATGGTGCACGCTGATAATTCTCCCCTGCTGGCCAAGTATCCCGGCATGCTGCTTAACTACAGCACGCTCAACGGCTCCGGCCGCATCGTGTTCGAATCCTCCGTCAAGTAATTCCTTTCGCACCAACGACCGCGCCCTTCGGGGCGCGGTCTTCTTTTTGCCCTTCGCCGCGATCGTTTCATATTGCGAAGCCGCCAAATATATGATATTATGATATGTACGCGGTACTCCGCGTAAAGGAGTGCTTTTATTTGTTGTGGAATTTATTCTCAGCATTTGTGCCCGCATTCAAGGATGAAGTCATCTCTCTGGTCTTGTCCAATGACATCGTGGAAAACCGCGAAATCGGTGTGACCGACGGCTTCACCTTTCACATTTATGAGCGCAAGCCGCGCAGGAAGGTAGGCTACGTCAGCCTGCGCCTTGGCGAAAGCCCGCAGCTTTACTATCTTGGCCACATCGGCTACCGCATTGAAGAACCTTTTCGCGGCCACGGCTATGCCGCCCGCGCCTGCCGCTTGATCATCCCGCTGATGCAAGAGCTTCAGCTTAAATCCATTTGCATCACCGCCAATCCCCATAACATTCCCTCCCGCAAAACGTGCGAAAAAATCGGCTGTGAGCTGGAAAGCATCGTCACCATTCCCGAAAAATACCGCTTCGTCTGTTCGGGCGATACCGAAAAATGCCGCTATATCCTGCGTATTCCGGAAAAGGAATAGGCAACCGGTCAAGCGGATACGCTATTATGAATCAGAAAGGAGCCTGCGGCATGCAAATCACGCTCTGCGGCGTTTCCCTTCATTACGAGCAATACGGCACGTGCGATAAGCACCTCCTCATGCTGCACGGCTGGGGCTGCGAGATCAAGCATTTTGAGCCCATCGCCAATGCCTTGAAAGACAATTATCATGTCACCGTCATCGATTTTCCCGCCCACGGTCAATCCTCGCGTCCGCCGCAGCCCTGGGGCGTCAGCGATTTTGCCGCCTGCGTCAAGCAGCTGATTGAAGAGTTGCAAATCGCCCCCTGCGATATCATCGCCCACTCTTTCGGCGGCCGCGTGGCGCTGTATCTGGGCGCGCATGAGCCGCAGCTGGTCAATCGCCTCGTTCTCACCGGCGGTGCGGGCCTTAAAAAACCGCAGACCGAGGAGCAGAAAAAACGCTCGAAAAAATATCAGCAGAGCAAAAAACTGCTCCAAACCGTCATCATGATCGGCGGTCCTTTCAAAACCGTCGGCGAAAAAGCAATGAATAACCTCCGGCAGAAATTCGGTTCTGCCGATTACAATGCGCTGGACGAAGAAATGCGCCATACCTTCATCAAGGTCATCTCCGAGGATCTTTCCCCGCTGCTCCCCCGCATCAAGGCGTCCACGCTGCTTGTCTGGGGCGAAAACGATCAGGACACGCCGCTGTGGATGGGACAGAAAATGGAAAAGGAAATCCCCGACGCCGGCCTTGTCATCTTTGAAAACGACGATCACTATGCTTATCTGCGCCAGTGGCCGCGCTTTGTGCGCGTGCTTGAAGCCTTCCTGAAGTGAGGTAATACGCTTGCTGAATCTTCTCTATAAAATCATCCTGCTGCTTCCCGCATTGGCTGCAACGGCCGCGGGCGTTATGCTCTGCCGCCGCCTTTTGCACTACTTCCAGCTGGAAAGCTATCAGTTCTACGGCTATGGCAAAACCTGCCTGCGCCGCTATAAAGCGCTGCTGCCCAATGTGCTGCTGCCGCTGATTTGGGGCGCTGTCTGCTGCCTTACCAATCGTCCCGTTGCGGCAGTAATCATCCTGCTGACCGGCTTTCTACTTGCCAAGCAGCAGAAAAATACCAAAGAGAAAAAGCCCTTTGTCGTCACCGCACGCATGAAGCGCCTCTATACGATTCTCACCATCGTGCTGTTCGTATCCGCACTCATCCACCCCGTCACGCTCGCGCTTATGCCGCTACTGGTCGCGCTCGCTGCGCTGATCGCCCTGCCGATTGAAAAATCCATCAATCGCATGTACATGCGCGATGCACAGAAAAAGCTCTTTGCCAATCCCGGGCTCATCCGCATCGGCATCACGGGCAGCTACGGCAAAACGAGCGTCAAGGTGATTCTCTATACCATCCTCTCGCAAAAATATAACGTGCTGTCCACCCCCGCTTCTTTCAATACCCCCATGGGGCCCACGCGCGTCATCCGCGAGCGTCTCGAGCCCGCGCATCAGATCTTTCTTGCCGAGATGGGCGCGCGCCACCGTCAGGATATCAAGGAGCTGACG
>JAZQXQ010000151.1:0-8563 GCA_045632965.1 Clostridia bacterium | reverse complement strand
CGGCAGATCCGCGAGAGCGAAGTGTGCGTTTCCTATCGTCAGATGAAGGAAGAAATTGAGCAGGACGCCACCAGCAAGGCGCTGATTGACGAATACAAAAAGCTGCAGATGCAATTGCAGATGGCGGCGGTTGCCGGCGCGGAAACGCCCGACAGCGAAGTGCAGCGCTTTCAGCAGATCGGCGGACTGCTCATGGCCAATCCCGCGACGATGCAGTTTCTTTTGTCCGAAATGCGCCTTCAGCAGATGATGGCGGATGTGTATAAGATCCTTAACGATGCGGCGGGGCTGGATATGCCCGGCCTGTAAAACAGGGAGTTGCGCTTGAAAAAGAAAAGAAGAACGCGTGTGCCGCAGGAGGAATATACCTACGAGCAGCTGCGGGAAGAGCGCGAGTATGGTTTTTACTGGTACAACTGGCTGTGGAATATCTTGCGCCCGGTGCTTATCGGCATTTGCGTGCTGGTGGTTTGCGTGGGCGTTATTTCCTCTGTCTGGGATGCGGTGAATGAAAAGTTCATCGCGCCGGTGGATATTAACGACACCACGGATATTGTATTTGAAGTGAAAAGCGGCAACAGCCTGACCCGCGTGGCCAATAACCTGGAGGCGGCGGGGCTGGTGCGCAACCGCTCGGTGTTCAAATACTATGCTGACTTCATGGGCTACGGCCAGAAGATCCAGGCAGGTACGTATATCCTCAATCGCTCGATGAGCATCTATGAAATTGCCGACCGGCTGACGGCGGGCGACGGAACGCCCCTGGTTCGCGAGATCACCATCATCGAAGGCTGGACGGTGGAGGATATTGCCGATTATTTCGTGCGCGAGGGAATTATCGCGACCACGGAGGAAATGCTCTCGCTTTGCCGTGCGGGCAGCGATTTTTCGGCGTATTACTACATTGCCGATGCGCAGAAGACGCAGTATGCATCGGAGCGGCTGTACATGCTCGAAGGCTATCTTTCGCCCAATACCTATGAAATCTACACATCGGCGACGATTGGTGATATTTTGAAAAAACTGCTTTCGCAGACCGAAGCGGTTTTCAGCGATCAGTGGCACAAGCGCATGGACGAAATGGACATGACGATGGACGAGGTAATGACGCTGGCGTCCATGATTGAAAAGGAAGCCAAGACGGCGGACTTTAAAAAGGTGTCGGCCATTTTCCATAACCGCCTGAACACGGGCATGACGCTGGGCAGCGACGTGACGATCAAATATGTGACGGGCACTACCAAAATGAGCCTGAACAGCGATGATCTGAAGGTGAACTCGCGGTACAATACCTACACCCATTCGGGGCTGCCGATCGGCCCCATCTGCAATCCCTCGAAGGCGGCGATTGAAGCGGCGCTGTATCCGGATGAGAGCTTTGTGGCGGAAAAGTATCTGTACTTCTGCTCCAAGGATCCCGATACGGGCGAATTGTATTTCTCCAAAACCTTGGCGGAACACGAAGCGGCGGTGAGCATCTATGCGCCGCTGTGGAAGGCATATGACGAAAAAACGGGAGCGGAATAACAAATGATGGAATTGTTGTCGCCGGCCGGCGGCATGGAACAGCTGCGCGCTGCTCTGCACTTTGGGGCTGATGCGGTATACGGTGGTGTGAAGCGCTTTGGCCTGCGCGCCAATGCGGGCAATTTTGACTGGGATGAACTGCGCGAAGCGCTTGATCTGGTACACGGCGCGGGCAAGAAATTCTATCTCACGCTCAATATCCTGCCTTACGACGATGAACTATGTGATCTGGTGAAGACGGCGAAAAAGGCGCGGGAAATGGGCGTGGATGCGGCGATTGTCAGCGACGTGGGCGCATTTCTGACGCTGCGGGAACGCGTGCCGGAATTGCCGCTGCATGTCAGCACGCAGGCGAATGTCATGAATGCGGCTTCGGCCAATTTCTTTGCGCAAGCGGGCGCGGAGCGCATTGTCTTGTCGCGCGAATTATCGATGGAGCGCATTGCGCAGTTGAAAAAGCAACTGCCCGGGCATGTGGAAATTGAAACCTTTGTGCATGGCGCGATGTGCATGTCGCACTCCGGCCGCTGCATGATGAGCGATTTTATGATGGGCCGCGGCGGCAATCACGGCGCGTGCGCGCAGCCCTGCCGCTGGCAGTATACGGTGACCGAAATCAAGCGCCCCGACGAGCCCATGGAGGTGATGGAGGACGCGGAGGGCACGTATATCTTCTCAGCTTATGATCTCAATATGCTGTCTCATCTTTCGGATCTGGAGGCCGCCGGCGTAAAATCGCTGAAAATTGAGGGACGCATGAAGACGGGCTATTATGTGGCGACCGTCACGCAGGCGTACCGCAGGGCGCTGGATCTGTATTACGAGGACAAGGGCAAGTACGAAGAAGCGCTGCCGCAATTGCAGGAAGAACTGCTTAAATGCAGCCATCGGCTGAGCAATACGGGATTTTATTACGGAAGACCCGAGCCGTCCTCCGGCGCGGGGGGATTCCGTCAGACGATGGAATTTACCGGGCGCGTGCTGGGAATGGTAGAGAATTGTCTGCTGATAGAAGTGAAGAACCGCTTTCATATGGGCGATCGGCTGGAGGTGCTTTCGCCTTCCGGCAGCCATGGCTTTACGGTGAGCGCTATCTATCGTGACAGCGACGGCGAGAGCGTTCAGTTTGTTTCCATCGCGGGGCAGATTGTGCGCGTGCCGGTGGATTTTAAGGCGGAGAGCGGCGATTATCTGCGCGGGCCCAATCGCAATCATCTGGCGGACATGAACAAATAAGCGTGCGCATACCCTCAAGCGGGGGTGTGAATATGCTGGAACTTCTTTTCTTTCTGATCCGCGATGCGCTGCTGATGCTGGGGCATCTCTCGGGCGGAGGCAGTTTTCCAAAGCCATTATCCCGCGAGGAAGAGGCCGAGTGCCTGCAAAAAATGCAGCAGGGCGATGACAATGCCCGCAGCCGGTTGATTGAGCATAATCTGCGGCTGGTGGCGCATGTGGTGCGCAAATACACCGTGCCCGGCTATACGCAGGACGATCTGGTGTCGGTGGGCACGCTGGGGTTGATCAAGGCGATCAATTCGTATAAGACGGAAGCCAAAACACCGCTCTCCACCTATGCTGCGCGCTGCATCGAAAACGAAGTATTGATGCTGCTGCGGGCAAGCAAAAAGTATAAGGGCGACGTGTCGCTGTCCGATCCCATCGGCATGGACGGCGAAGGAAATGATATTTCCTTTCAGGATGTATTGGGTTCGCCCGCGGATATGGTGGAGGACGAAGCCATCCGCCGCGTGAATATGGCGGAGGTGCGAAAGATACTGAAAATGCTGCCGCCCCGCGAGCGCACGGTGCTGGAAATGCGCTATGGCCTATTGGGGGACCGTGCGATGATGCAGCACGAGGTGGCGGAAAAGCTGGGATTGTCGCGCTCCTATATATCGCGGATTGAAACGCGCGCCATCAAATTGATCCGCGATCAATTGCTGGGCGCAAAGAAATAACGGAGGATCTACCAATGCTGAAATTCGGCCCGGCGGGCAATTCCGATCGCTTTTATGCGGAGGGCTATAAATCGACTGTGCAGGCGCCGGGATGGCTGCAAAGAATGGGCTTGACGGCGTATGAATATTCCTTCGGGCGCGGCGTGTCGCTGTCTGACGACATGGCGGAAAAGATCCGACTGAAGATGGAAGAACACGGCATTTCCGTCAGCGCACATGCGCCTTATTTTATCAATCTGGGCAATCCCGATCCCGAGAAAAGGGAAAACAGTTTCAAATACATTCTCGATACGGCGGCGGCTGTCAGAAAGCTTGGCGGCGAAAGAATTGTTGTGCATGTGGGCGCGCTGACCAAGCTGGAAAGAAAGGTCGCAATTGACAACTGCCGGAACGGGCTGATTGAAGCGTATAAAAGGCTTGACGACGCGGGACTTTCGGATGTGATCATTTGTCCCGAAACGATGGGCAAGTACAGCCAGATCGGCGATCTTGACGAGACGCTGGATTTTTGTCTGCTGGATGCGCGCATGGTGCCGTGCATTGATTTTGCGCATCTGCATGCGCTCACGGGCGGCGGGATGCAAGCGGAGGAGGATTTTATCCGCGCGCTTGACCGCACGGAGGAAGTGCTGGGCATCGAGCGCGCCCAAAAGCTGCACATGCATTTTTCCACCATTGAGTTTACGGCTGCCGGCGAAAAGCGGCATCATACCTTTGATGAACCTGCTTTCGGCCCGCGGTTTGAGCACCTTGCGTCGCAGCTGTATGCGCGCGGCTATTGCGGCACGGTGATCTGCGAGTGCAAGGGCACGCAGGCGGATGACGCGCAGAAGATGGCGCGGATGTATGAGGCGCTGCATGGATAAAAGAATTTTGCAGGATATGAAAGAAGGCTACGGACTGAATGTCCGTAGCTTTTCGCGCGTAAACGGCGGATTTAAGAATGAATTGTGGCGCGCGGAAACGGATGCGGAACCGGTGCTGGTAAAGGTGTTCAGCGCCGAAAGATTTGACGAAAAGAAGCTCAACGATATTGAAGCGGCCATGCGCATGCAGGCTGTGCTGCACCAAATGGGTGTTCGCTGCTCCAAAGTATATGCGCATGCGCAGGGCTTTTTGCGGCGGTCGGATGCGCATGCAGCGTACATGGTGATGGACTTTTGCGAAGGACATAATGAAACGGCGGCGACGGTGAATCTGCGGCAGATGAAAAGCCTTGGCAGGCAATGCGCGATCATGCACAGAGAATTTGACAGTTTGCCGCATGAATGCGTGAAGGGGTATCCTGTGGATTGCGCGGCGACGGCGGAAAATCTGCACGCGCACATGGCGCGCTGGGGTAATGAACGGATGCAAAGCATTGCGGCGTCGTGGACGGCGGAGGCAATCGCTGCCCAGAAAACGGCGCTGCGGCATGAGGATATGACGGCGGATAATGTGCTGTTTGATGACACGGGCGTTACGGCGATCATTGATTTTGACCGGGCACGGTGGGGCTTTGCGCTGCATGATATTGGCCGTGTGATTCTTGATTTTGCGCTCGAAGAGGATGGCTTGATGGCGGAAAATCTCATCGCTTTTGCATCGGGATATCGGGAGATCCTGCCGCTTTCCTGCGAAGACATTGTGCAGTCGCTCAGGATCACCTGGCTGTGCGAGGCGGCATGGTGGACAGGGCCGCAGGCGGATAACCTGACGGGCAAGGCCAAGCACTTTCGGGAGGAAATTCTCTGGCTGGGGGATAACTACTTTGCTTTGCCCAAAATGATTGACGCGCTGCGGGCGAAAGGGCTATAATATAAATTGCGAGAGATCCCTATTTGCGGGAAAGGAAATACGTTTATTTATGAAATATACGATTGGTATTGATTACGGTACTTTGTCCTGCCGTGCGCTGGTGATGGACGCGGAAACGGGAAAGACGCTTGGCGGCAGTGAGTGCGGCTATACGGTGTATGATACGGCGCTGCCTACGGGCGAAAAGCTGCCTGATCGCGCGGCGCTGGCTGATCCCAAGGAGTATCTGCAGGCGCTGGAAAAGGTTGTGCACGGCGCGGTGCAGGAAGCGGGGATTGATCCCAAAGACGTGGTGGGCATTGCGCTTGATACCACCTCGATGAGCCTTGTTTCCTGCGATGAAAACGGTGTGCCGCTGTGCATGTATGACAAGTGGCAGCGCGAGCCGCTCTCGTATATCCGCATGTGGAAGAGCTATACGGCGACGAGCGAGGCGGAGGAAATCGGCCGCGCGGCAAAGGAAAACAACATGCCCTTCCTTGCGGCCTGCGGCGGCAATCCCTCCAGTGAGGGCGGATATCCCAAGCTCCTGGAGACGCTGCGCAAGAATCCTGCGCTGTATGATGAAATCAAGGTGGCGCTGGATCTCAACGAGTGGTTCATGTGGGTGCTGACGGGGAAACTCAGCCGCAGTATCAACACCATGGGCATGAAGAATTATTGCGGCGACGGAAAAACGCTGCCGCCGGATGAATTTTTCAAACTGGTGGATGAAAAGTTTGCGGATGTGAACGATAAAATGCAGGGCGAGATGCTGCCCTGGGGCACAAAGGCGGGCGAATTGATCCCCAAAATGGCGGAGAAACTGGGATTGCCGGCGGGTATTGCTGTGGGCTGCGGTATTCTCGACGGTCACGCGCCGATGATGGCGCTGGGGCTCAAGGAATCGGGCGATGCGATGATGACGATCGGCACCTCGGGCGTGCTGTGCGTGATTTCCGATCATCATGAGGTGATCGACGGCATCTGCGGTCAGTCGAAGGATGGTCTGATCCCCGGTTTTTACGGCTACGACTTTGCGCAAAGCGGCGTGGGCGATATGTTCGGCTGGTTCGTTGATAACTGCGTGCCGGGCAGATATGAGCGCATGGCGGCGGAAAAGGGCGTATCCGTGCATCAGCTGCTGAGCGAAATGAGCTTCCCGCAGCCGGTGGGACAAAGCGGCCTTGTGGCCGTTGACTGGTGGAACGGCAGCCGCAGCATTGTGGTGGATCAGACGCTGACGGGCGTGATCACGGGCATGAAGCTGTCCACAAAGCCGGAGGATATTTACCGGGCGCTGGTGGAGGCGGCGGCCTTTGGCATGCGCGCGATGCGCGATGCGCTGCGGGACAAGGGCGTAGAGGTGAAAAACATCTGTGTGTGCGGCGGCATTGCGGCGAAGAATCCGCTGCTTTTGCAGTGCTATGCGGATATTCTCGGCAGCGAACTGAAGCTCTCCACCCTGCCCAATTCTGCAGCGGCGGGCGCGGCCATTGCGGCGGCATCGGCGGCCGGCGTGTATCCTTCGCTGTATGCGGCGATGGATGCGCTGTCGAGCAGAGAGTTTAAGATCGTAAAGCCCGATATGCAGCGCCATCGGCAGTACGAAGCGCTGTACGAAAAATACAAGCAGCTGCGCAAGTATTTTTCGGAGAATAAATAAAGGAAGGACAAGCCATGAAGCCTGTTTTGTATATCATCGTTCCCTGCTATAACGAGCAGGAGGTGCTGCCCCAGACCGCGCCGATGTTCCTTGATAAGATCAATCAGCTGGTGAGGGAAGAAAAGATCAGCGATGACAGCCGCGTGCTGTTTGTCAATGACGGCAGCCGCGACAAAACCTGGGAGATCATCAAGGGGCTTTCCGAAGAGGACAAGCACTTTGAGGGCATCGCCCAGAGCCGCAACCGCGGACATCAAAATGCCGTGTTGGCGGGCCTGATGGAGGCGAAGGACCGCTGCGATATCACCATCAGCATTGACTGCGACGGGCAGGATGACATTAACGCCATGGACAAGATGGTGGATGCGTATGTGAGCGACGGCTGCGAGATCGTCTACGGCGTGCGCTCGTCCCGCGAGACGGATACTTTCTTCAAGCGTACCACGGCGGAGGGCTTTTATAAGGTGCTTAATGCCATGGGCGCGGAGGTGGTTTTCAATCACGCCGATTACCGGCTGATTTCCTCCCGTGCCCTGCAGGAATTTGCCAAGTTCAAAGAGGTCAATCTCTACCTGCGCGGCATGGTGCCGCTGGTCGGTTTCAAGTCCACCAGCGTGTATTATGAGCGTCATGAGCGTCTGGCGGGCGAGAGCCATTATCCGCTCAAAAAGATGCTGGCGCTGGCCTTTGACGGCATCACCAGCCTGTCCGTCAAGCCCATCCGCATGATCATGATGGCGGGCTTTATCATTGCCGTTCTCAGCTTCGTGGGCATTCTCTGGTCGATCATCTCCGCGCTGTGCGGCTCCACTGTGGCCGGTTGGGCAAGTATGACGTGCATCATCTGCTTTGTCTGCGGCATGCAAGCGGTGTTCCTTGGGGTGATCGGCGAGTACATCGGCAAGATCTATATGGAAGTCAAGCAGCGTCCGCGGTATATCATCGCAGAGCGGACGGAGGGGATGAAGGAAGAATAAGGGAAAAGAGCACCGGAAAAGGTGCTCTTTTTACATCAGCGGCTGTATCTGCGGGCGGGCGCGGTTGTCGCGCGTGACCTGATAAAAGCCGATCAGGTTGCTGGGGCGCGTCTGGTTGTATACGTGAAAAACGGCGGCTTTGTCTTTGAGATCAAATTGCACGCTCAGTCCGCAGCCGATGGAGACATCGCGCGGGGTCGATATCACCTGACTGCGGATGCCCGCGCGGCGCAGCGCCGATTCAAAGCGCATCACCTGCTGACGGGAACGGAATGCCCCGATGCCGAATGTTTCCTGCATAATGAATGACCTCCCTCAAGTGCTCATAGAATGTTATGAAATAGCGCTTGATTGCGTGCGGGAGGGATACGGTGATTTATCTTGATAATGCGGCGACCAGCTGGCCTAAGCCCGAAAGCGTGCTGCGCGCCATGCTGGGCGTGCAGCAAAAGCCCTTTGGCAATCCCGGGCGCGGCGGGCACAGGGCGTCGCTGTGCGCCGGGCGCGTGGTGTATGCCTGCCGCGAGGAGGCGGCGAAATTGCTTTCCGGCGTGCCCGAGCGCGTGATTTTTACGCTCAACTGCACGGATGCGATCAACATGGCGCTGCGGGGATTTTTGCACAAGGGAGATCATGTGCTGATCACCCACGATGCG
>JAZQXQ010000150.1:0-2904 GCA_045632965.1 Clostridia bacterium | reverse complement strand
CCCGCGCCCTTTGACGGCGTACCTCAGCATATCTCCCTCTTTACCGCCGCCACGCCTTATTCCGAGGTGCATTACATCGCCCAGCAGATCGTTACATTGCTTGACGACGGCGCAAAACCCGATGACATCTGCGTTCTGTGCGGCGATATGGCGCAGTATGCGCCGCTGTTTGAAACCGTATTTCACGCCTACGGGATTCCAAGCTATGTAGCGCTCAAAGAACCGCTCGCAGCGCACGGCCTCATCCGTCTGCTGCTCAGTGCCGTGCGCGCCGTAACGGGCAATTACCGCCAGGAAGACATGCTTTCCCTCATGAAATCCGGCTTCGCTCCGCTGGATGAGGAAACGGTCTGGTCGCTTGAAAACTATATCATCCGCTACGGCATTTCCGGCAAGCGCTGGCATACGCCCTTCGTGCGCGGCAGCGAAACGGAACGCGAAATCCCCGAGCGTGCGCGTGCCATCCTTTCTCCTATTCTTCTTGCGCTGCAGTCTTCCATCCGCGAAGCCCGCAGCGGAGCGCAATCCCTGACCGCGCTGATGGATTTTCTTATCGCCTGCGACGCCTATCACGCCCTGCTTAAACAGGAAGAAGCGCTCATGCGCGCCAGTCTTGAATCGCAGGCCGTACGCGCCCGTCAGGTATGGTCGCATCTGCTTTCGCTCTTTGAACAGATGAATGAAATCGCCGGCGAAACGCGCATTGCCGGCTCCGTGATGACCACGTGGCTGGAAGCCGGTCTGATCGATGAATCCATCTCTGCCCTGCCTCCCGCCGCCGGCATGGTAACAGTCGGCGAGATTGGCAATCTGATCGTGCATTCCCCGCGCATTCTCTTTGCCTGCGCGCTGAGCAGCAATCTTGACGAAGGCAAGGAAAAAGGCCTGCTTTCCCCCGAAGAAAAAGCCATCGCCAGCGAAGATATGCACGCATACCTTGGCATGTCGCTGCGCGAGCGCGACCGCATGGCTGAGCTTGATATATGGAAGGTTTTGTCCGCACCGACCACAAAGCTGTTCATTTCACACGCACAGGCCAATCAGTCCGGCGCCGCGCTGCGTCCCGCCCAGGTCATATCAACGCTTAGGCGCCTTTTCCCTGCCATGATGGAATACGGCGGCGTCGCTTCCTCGCAAGGTGCGCTGCATCCTTTGGCGCCGCTGCCCGCGCTGGATGAAATCGGCGTCAGGCTGCGCACAGGCACGCTGACGGGCGAATGGCTGCACAGCTGGAAATGGCTTCTTTCCAATGAATCCACGCGCCCCATGGCGCTTTCCCTTCTCGCCGCCGCGCGCGATGAAATGCCGCCCGACTTTCTCACGCCGCAGCTTGCGCAGCAGCTCTTCACCGACCGCGTCGTTTCCATCAGCCGTCTTGAAAGCTTCGCCGCCTGTCCGTACAGCCATTTCGTGCAGTACGGTCTGCGCCCGCAGGAACGCAGGCAATGGCAGATTGAGCGCAGCGAAACGGGCGTATTCTACCACGCTGCCATGGAAGGCTTCACAAAAGCGCTAACGGCCGATCAGCGCTGGCCGCACATCACCCGTCGCGAATGCGACCAGCTGATGGAAGCCGCGCTGATCCCGCTGACAGAGAGCTGGCAGGATCAGGTGATGACCGATTCCGCCCGCGCCAAGGCCGAAGGCAAACGCTATATCAATGTCTGCAAGCGCGTCGCCTGGGCGTTTACTAAGGGCGCTGCGCAAAGTGATTTCCGTCCCGCACAGGGCGAAATCGCCTTTGGCTATCCCGGCGGCCCGCCCGCGCTGACGCTTGATCTTTCCGACGGCACGCGCGTGTATGTCCGCGGACGCATTGACCGCGTGGATCGCTTTGAAACAGACGACAGCGTATATCTGCGAGTAGTCGATTATAAATCCGGCGCGCAGTCGCTTGATCCCGCCCGCATCTGGATGGGCATGCAACTGCAGCTTCTTTTGTATCTTGAAGCCATGCTGCAGACCGAGCCCGATTCCATCCCCGCCGGCGCCTTCTATCAGTGGATGGGTGATCCCTTGATCGATCAGAACAAAAAAGGCCTGATCGAAAGTGAAATTGCCAAGAAGCTGTGTCTCAAGGGCGTCATGCTCTCCGACGTTCAGGTGATTGAATGGATGGATCACGGCAAGCCGCCCGTCGGCATTGAGGATGTGCTCAAAAAGGACGGCACCGTCAAAAAGGGCAAGCTCGCCTGCACGCTGGAAGAATTGCACGCCCTCATTCAGTTGGCGCACCAAACGGCCGTCCGGCTCACCGAGGAAATCCGCCGCGGTCAGATTGACGCTTCTCCCGTATGCGACAAGAGCAACATCGCCCACTGCAAATTCTGCCCGTTTGCCGGCGTATGCCGCCGCGACAGCGCTTCCAATGCGTCCGATCGCCGTCTTCCCGATGTAAAATTCGAAGATCTTGTGCAGAATTTGCAAAACATGACATAAAAATCACAAACAATACAAAAATAGTGTTGGCAAATGCCCCTTTTATCATGTATAATAGGAGCATGAAGAAAAAGCGTGCACCGCACGCTATTAAATGCAAAGGGGGAAATTCCCATGATTCAGGTTATATACGGTAAGAAAGGCTCCGGCAAGACCAAGCGCATTCTCGATATGGCGAACTCTATGGTAGAACAGCAGCACGGCGACGTCGTTTTCGTTGACGACGACAATCGCTACATGTTCGATCTGCGCCACGAGGTGCGCTTTGTTAACGCCGGCGAATACGGCATGCGTTCCGCCGATATGTTCTACGGCTTCCTGTGCGGCATGCTGGCCCAGAACTTCGACATGAAGGTTGTTTTCATCGACGCTTTCCTCAAGCTGACCAAGACCCCCATTGCCGAAATGGGCTGGTTCTTTGAGCGTCTGGATGAATACAGCAAGGCCCACGGCATTGATTTCGTG
>JAZQXQ010000149.1:0-2140 GCA_045632965.1 Clostridia bacterium | reverse complement strand
GGCATAATAGCGCAGGATAAACTCTGTCAGCACTTCTTCCCTGGGCTCGTTGCCCTCGCCGGGCAGGGCGAAGCTGTCGCCGCCGATCATGCGCCCGCCGCGGATAAACAGCACCTGCACCATCGCATCCAGGCCATCCTGCGCAATGGCCAATACATCCTGCTGAGCATCCTTTGTCTGGATGGCGCGCTGCCGCTCCATCAGCCCCTGAATATCGCGCAGGGCGTCGCGCTTTTGTGCCGCGCGCTCAAAATCAAGATTGCGCGATGCCTCCAGCATGTCCTTTTCCAATTGATCGGTGATCGCCTTGGAGTTGCCATTGAGAAAGGCAATTACGCCGTCGATCATTTTATGGTATTCGTCCATATCGCACTTGCCCGCGCAGGGCGCCAGGCAGCGGCCGATCTCATAATTGACGCACGGGCGGACGGGCTTGCTCAGCGGCAGATTCTTATTGCAGGTGCGGATGGGAAAAGCCTTTCTGAGTACCTCCAGCGCATCTCGCACCGCTGTCGCGCCGATGTAGGGACCAAAATACTGCGCGCCATCCTTTTGCATGCGGCGGGCGATGGTCACGCGCGGAAAGGGCTCGCGCTTGTCGATACGCACGTATGGGTAGTGCTTGTCATCTTTTAAAAGGATATTATAATGCGGCATGTGGCGCTTGATCAGATTGCACTCCAGCGTCAATGCCTCCAGATTTGTATTGCAAAGCAGAATATCAAAATCGTCAATCAGCCGCACCATCGCCGCCACCTTGGGCGTATGGTCGCGCGTCTGAAAATAGCTGCGCACGCGGTTTTTGAGATTCACCGCTTTGCCCACGTAAATGATCTCCCCCTGATGCTTCATCAAATAGCAGCCGGGCGAGTCGGGCAGCATGGCAATTTTTGTTTTCAGCGTTTCGTTCATACGGATAATCCTCCATGATCATTATACCACACTCTGCGCTACTTGCCTACTGAATATAAACCCAGCATAAACCATGTGTGAACTTTTCCCACCTTCCTTGACACAGGAAATCCCCATCGGATAAAATATATAGGAACGCATATTCACTGCGTCTTATTTCCTCGAAAGGAGTGCGTTTTTTGATGGAAGAAAAAAATACGAAACAAAACAAAACACCTAAAATGAAAAAGCCGCCGATCTTCTATATCACAGTGGTCGTGCTGGGCGTCATGCTTTTGTCCACGCTCTTTTCCGCCAGCCGCTTGTTCGGCGCTCAGTCTGAAACGGTGGAGTATTCCGCCTTCATCGGCATGGTGGAGTCCGGTCAGGTGGATAAAGTGCAGATCGGTCAGAGCATGATCGCCTTCACCCTCAAGGGCAATGACACGCTGCCCAAGTGGTATCTGGGCCTGACACAGACAACGGTATATCAGACCGTGGCGGTGGATGATCCCTATCTGGTGGATCGTCTTTTGCAAGCGGGCGTGGTATTCGCCGGCGAGGATCTGTCGGGCTCGTCCACGCTGAGCATGATTTTGAGCCTCGTTCTGCCCATTGCCATGTACGGCGTGATCATCTTCTTTGTTTTCCGCATGATCAAAAAGGGCAGCGGCGGCATGGGCGCGATGAGCTTTGGCAAGAGCAGCGCGAAGATGTACACCGTATCCGATGAAAGCAAAAAATTCACCGACGTTGCCGGTCAAGATGAAGCCAAGGAAGCGCTGATCGAACTGGTGGATTTCCTCCATCAGCCCGAAAAATACCGCGCCATCGGCGCAAAGCTGCCCAAGGGCGCGCTGCTGGTGGGCCCTCCCGGCACGGGCAAAACGCTGCTGGCGCAGGCCGTGGCAGGCGAGGCGAAGGTTCCCTTCTTCTTTGTCAGCGGCTCCGCCTTTGTGGAAATGTTCGTCGGCACGGGCGCAGCGCGCGTGCGCGATCTGTTCAAGCAGGCCAATGAAAAAGCGCCGTGCATCATCTTTATCGACGAGATCGACGCCATCGGCAAAAAGCGCGACGCCATGGGCTTGTCCTCTAACGACGAGCGCGAGCAGGCGCTCAACCAGCTGCTGGCCGAGATGGACGGCTTTGACGCGTCCAAGGGCATTGTGGTGCTGGGCGCCACCAATCGCCCGGAAATCCTTGACGCCGCTCTCCTGCGCCCCGGTCGTTTCGACCGCCGCATCACCAT
>JAZQXQ010000148.1:0-6280 GCA_045632965.1 Clostridia bacterium | reverse complement strand
GCGCAAGGAAGCCCGTGGCGCGGCAGACGGCTTCTGCCTTGATGGCGGCGTTTTCTTCAAAGGTCTGGCCGTTTTCTTCGATTTCGTCGGTAAAGCCCGCCTCGCGCATGGAGATGACATTGTATTTGCCATCGAGCATGGCGCGCAGCTCGTCGATCTTGTGGGCGTTATTGCTGGCGAGGACGAGCGTCTGTTTCTGGGCGATCAATTGCGCGGCGTCGCCCAAAGCATTGCGCTGCGCTTCCATCAGCTTCTGGCAGCCGCTTTCGCCCAGCTGCAGCAGGGTGTCAAGCTCCTTGCGGGAGAAGGCGCGGCCTTCGCCGGTGCCCTGCAGTTCGATAAACTCACCGCATTCATTCATGACAAAGTTCATATCGGTATCGGCGCCGCTGTCTTCGACATAGCACAGATCAAGGCAGGGCGTGCCCTCCACCACGCCCGCGCTGATGGCGGCGATCTGGTGGATGATGGGGGATTCCTTGAGCTTGCCCTCCTTGATCAGCCGGTCAATGGCGCATGCAAGGGCGACAAAGCCGCCGGTGATGGAGGCCGTGCGCGTGCCGCCGTCGGCTTCGAGCACGTCGCAGTCAATGGTGATGGTGCGCTCGCCCAGGCGCTCGCGGTCAACGGCCTGACGCAAAGCGCGGCCGATCAGACGGCTGATTTCCACGCCGCGGCCGTCCTTTTTCAGACCGTCGCGCTGCTTGCGGCGGCCGGTCGATGCGGGCAGCATGGCGTATGCCGCCGTCAGCCAGCCGCAGTGCTTGCCGCGCAGGAAGGGCGGAACGCTCTCCTCCACGGAAGCGGTACAGATAACACGGGTGCCGCCCGTTTCAATCAGGCAGCTGCCGTACGCGGTAGAAACAAAATTGGTGGTGATGCGGTGCTCGCGCGGATCGGAAGGCGCGCGTCCATCTTTACGGATCATCCTGTTTTCCTCCAAGATTAAATGCATACATTAGATATATTTTATCTTTAAATCGATATGAAGTCAACGAATTGAATGCTTTCCGGGCAAAAGAAAACGGCGGAAAAACATTTCCGCCGGGAAAGATTATGGTGTGAGCCAGACAGAATCGAGATACTCCATGCGTTTGGTCAGGAAAGTGCGCAGATATTCGATGTTTTCGGCGTAATCGGCGCCCGTTCTGACGGGGAATTCATCGGCGTTGAAGGTGCGCCAGCGGGTGAAGTTCAATTTGGCGGACGCTTCCATCAGCGCCGCGTAATCATCAAGAGACATCACGTCATCCGTGGCTTTGGAGGGCGCGCGCAGCCCCAGCAGCACTTCAAGGCAGGGACGGAAATACAATTCGTACGCCGCTTTGACGGCCTCGATAAATTCTTCGTGCTGATAGAGCTTGGGCCACCAGTAGTATTTTTCGTAATCGTCGGTGGCGGCCAGCAACCCGGTGGGATCAGTCAGCGCAGATTTGTAATAAGCAGTTGAGTAGTTGCCGTAGGCGATGTCATAATCCCAGATGGGGCCGAACTGCAATTTATCGTTATTGGCATCACAATCCTTGAAAATGTAGAAGCTGGATTTGTTGGCGTCCATGTTCTTGGTGATCTCTTCGATCAGATATTTGCCCACCAGCGAGTCTTTGTCGGCGATATCAAAGAAGTGCTTGCCCGTTTCGGGATCAATGCCGTCCTCCGCCCAGATGGCGTTTTCAAAGGACTGGACGAGGGAAGAGATATATTCCATCTGCGCTTTGGAGATGTATTCGGGAGATTTCATCTGAACGGGCTGGCCGTGCTCTGTGACAAAGCCGGTGAGCGACTGCGTGTAGCGCTCCTTCAGCTCCAATTGCATCAGGTAGCCGCCGGTGATGTCCTCGGGATCATTTTCGATATTATAGTAGGTGAAGGTATCGCGCTGGTATTCGTGCACGCCCTTGCGGGAGGCTTCTTCCAGCGGCGTGTCGTTTTGCGCTTGCGTGGCTTCCTCCAGATCCTGAATATCCACGCGGCTGCGGTTAATCTGGATTTTTTCGGTCATGAGATACGTGCCGTAATAGATGGTGTTTACATAGACGTCCACCGATTTATACTGGCTGGTGGCGGGCAGATCGCAGGCAAAGGCCATATCCAGCGTGATGGCGTTGCGCAAAAGCGAGTTATCGGCATAATTGGCCAAAAGCAGCCAGGTTTTGCCCGAGCCCATGCCCAGCATGTTGTAGCCGTCGTTCAGCTTGATGTGAAAGGATTTTTTATAGGGATAGAACGAATAGTTGCCGCGCACACGGATATACTCAAAATCGTTGCTGTATACTTTGCGGCCGTCGGAAGTGATGACGCTGATGGCGCCTTCCTCGCGGTTTTTCTTGCTTTCGGAGATGTAGGCGATATCGCCGGAGGCGGTTGTTACAAAAACGCTGTCGAGGTTATCGCTTTGCATGACGGTGATGGTGTAGCTGTTTTGTCCGTTTTTGATCGTTACCTTTTCGCCGGGGACAAAGACGTCAGTGACGGAATTGTTTTCAACCACGGTGCCGTTTGCGGTGAAGGATTTGGCCTGGCCGGTAAAATGGACGTACAGATTGCTTGCATCAACACCGGCAGGCAGGAAAAGATAATAGGTGCTGCTGCCGCGCTTGTACCATTGGATGGCCTGCGTGGGAAGGCTCGACGGGTCCTTGGGGATACCGTGGGAGGCGTCCCATACATACAGGCGGTTGATGGTAGCGGCGCAGGCGGACGGAATGGAGAAGGCAAGTATCAGCAATAAAAAAACAAGCAGCAGGGAGAGGGAGACTCTGCGCATTTGTTGATTCCTCCAGAACATGATCTTTTTTATTATACCATAATGCAGCTTTTGCTGCAAGGAAGCGCAGATGTAAAATACAGCATATTATAGGAAGGGGGAGAGACATAAAATGTACAGTGAGGCTGTCGTAAGGTGTCGGTTCAGGCTGGATAGTGGCCGAAAATGCCATTTATATAGAGGCAATATTCGTGCTATAATA
Source organism: Clostridia bacterium (assembly GCA_045632965.1). Classification (GTDB taxonomy): domain Bacteria; phylum Bacillota; class Clostridia; order Christensenellales; family Aristaeellaceae; genus SFMI01. Next base: position 3,311 of record JAZQXQ010000148.1, on the reverse strand, counting down.
AACAGAACTATAAAATGGAGGGTTTTTATGCCGACCACTGCGTTTGACAAAGAGTCGATTAAGAAGTCGATCATAGGTAAAATCCAGCGTTATAACGGCCGTACGCTGGAGGATGCGACCGAACAGCAGATATATCAGGCCGTGGCGTCCACGATCCGCGATCAGATCATGCAGAAATGGGTATCCGCCCGTGAAGCGGATAAGACCTATATGGGCAAGCGCCTGTACTATCTGTCCGTTGAGTTTTTGATGGGCCGCAGCCTGCACTGCAACGCTGTGAACCTGTGCTCAATGGAAAATGTCCGCGAAGCACTGATGGAGCTGGGCATCAACTGGCGCCATATCATCCGTGAAGAGCCCGAACCCGGCCTTGGCAACGGCGGTCTGGGCCGCCTGGCTGCCTGCTTCCTGGATTCTCTGGCTTCTGTGGAACTGCCTGCCATGGGCTGCTCCATCCGCTATGAGTACGGCCTTTTCCGCCAGCGTATTGTCGATGGCCAGCAGGTGGAAGTGCCCGATAACTGGCTGGAAAACGGCAACGTGTGGGAAGTGCCTTCTCCCGATGACAGCGTGGAAGTGCATTTCGGCGGCCATGTGGAAATGGTCGAGGAAAACGGCCGCGTCAACTACAAGCTGCGCGATTACCGCAGCGTGCAGGCTGTGCCGTATGATATGCCGATTGCCGGCTATGACTGCAATACCGTCAATACCCTGCGCCTGTGGCGTCCCCGCAGCGTGAAGGAAAACCTGAACCTGGGCGCGTTTTCCTCCGGTAATTACGAAAAGGCGCTGGAGCAGGATCTGTCTTCCATCATCAGCAAAGTGCTGTATCCCGAAGACAGCCACTACGAAGGCAAGAGCCTGCGTCTGACGCAGCATTACTTCTTCACCAGCGCCACGCTTCAGTACGCGGTGAAGGACTTCAAGCGCCGTTTCGGCACCCGCTTCAACCTGATGCCCGAAAAGATGACGGTGCATATCAACGATACGCATCCCGGCCTGGCGATCCCCGAGCTTATGCGTATTCTGGTGGACGAAGAGGGTCTTGGCTGGGACGAAGCGCAGGCGATTGTTTCCAAGACCGTTGCCTACACCAACCATACCGTGCTCTCCGAGGCGCTGGAAAAGTGGCCCGAGCAGATGGTGAAGGAACGTCTGCCCCGCATCTATATGATCTTGGAGGAGATGAACCGCCGTCTGTGCGCCCGTCTGTGGAATGCCTATCCCGGCGATTGGGACCGCATTGCCAAGATGGCCATCCTTGCCTACGGTCAGGTGCATATGGCCAATCTGTGCGTGGCGATGAGCTACTCTGTCAATGGCGTCAGCCGTCTGCACGGCGATATCCTCAAGGCGGATACCTTCAACGATTACTATCAGCTGATGCCTGAAAAGTTCAGCTATATCACCAACGGCATCACGCACCGCCGCTGGCTGATGGCCTGCAACACGCATCTGCGCGATCTGATCACCAGCGCCATCGGCGACAAGTGGTTTAAGAATCCCGAGTACCTGAGCGAGCTCAAGCCCTTTGCTGATGACGCTGCTTTCCGTGCGGAATTTGAAAAGGTAAAGCGCTTCAACAAGCATCAGTTCAATCACATGCTCGAGCAGCGCCAGGGCATGACGGTGGATGAGGACTTCCTCTTTGATACCCAGTGTAAGCGTCTGCATGAGTATAAGCGCCAGCTGCTGAACGCCCTGCATATTCATGTGCTGTATAACCGCATCATGGATGACCCGAACTTCACGATGCAGCCCCGCGTATTCATCTTTGGCGCCAAGGCCAGCCCCGGTTATTACAAGGCTAAATTGATCATCCGCTATATCCTGGCGCTGACCAAGATGATTGACAAGTCTCCCCGTGCCCGCAAGATGCTGCGTGTGGTGTTTGTGGAAAACTACGATGTCTCCGCCGCCGAGGCCATCATGCCCGCCACCGATGTGTCCGAGCAGCTGTCCACCGCCGGCAAGGAAGCCAGCGGCACGGGCAACATGAAGTTCATGATGAACGGCGCGCTGACGATCGGCACCATGGACGGCGCGAACGTCGAGATTTACGAGCAGGTGGGCGAGGATAACATCTATATCTTCGGCATGCGCGCTGATACCGTGGCTGCGCTGGAGCGCGAGGGCGGCTACAACCCGCTGCATATCTTTGAGAATAATGCCGAGGTTCGCCGCGCGCTGACGCAGATGATTGACGGCACGCTCATGCCCGACAGCCCCACGGCCCTGCAGGAGCTGTACCACGACATGCTCTTCAATGACCGTTACTTCGTCATGAAGGACTTCGGCAGCTATTCCATGGCGCAGCGCCGCATTAACGAGGATTACCTCGACCGCGACAAGTGGCTGCGCATGGCGGTGCTCAATACCGCCTCCTCCGGTATCTTCTCTTCCGACCGCACGATCCGCGAGTACAACGAGAAAATCTGGCATATCTAAAACAAAACAGGGCTTTGGATTTTTTCCAAAGCCCTGCTTTTCCCGGATGCTGTTTACTTGCAGGCGTAACTGCCGCACATGCTTTCGTCGGCGGCTTCGCCGGTGTAAGCCATGGGCGTGGGTTCCACGTTGATGCTTTCCAGATTGCAATAGTTTTCGGCATTGTGGTGCTTGCAGGAAGCGACGGAGCAATGGATGCACTGATGACCGGTCTTGGGATGACTCATTGAAAAATCCTTCCTTTCGGTTTATAATGGAGAAGGACGCGCGAACGCTTGTCCGCTGCACAGAGAATTCCGCGCTTATGCGTCCAAGAGCATTTTGCCCGCATTGGCGCGTTGATATAAATGAAAAAATTGCCAGTAAACTGGCAGGTGAGTTCGGAACCATCCTCACCTAAAACAAAACTAAGGAGCGAATGATGAAAAAACGAAACAACACCTTTTTTCTCACCCAAAGCGGTGCTATCGCCGCCGTCTATGTACTGCTCACCATGCTGGCAGCCGCCCTGGGACTGGATTCCGGTGCCATTCAGCTGCGGCTGAGTGAGGCGCTGACCATCCTGCCGGTCTTTACCCCGGCTGCCGTTCCCGGCCTGTTCGTTGGCTGCCTGCTGTCCAATCTTCTGGCAGGCGGTGTCATCTGGGACGTGATTTTCGGCTCTCTGGCCACCCTGCTGGGCGCCATCGGCACACGACTGCTGCGAAAAACCCGCTGGCTGGCCTGTCTGCCGCCCATTTTGTCCAACACCATCATCGTGCCCCTTGTGCTGACCTATGCCTACGGCATTCCCGGCGGCATCCCCTGGCTGATGCTCACCGTGGGCATCGGCGAGATCCTGTCCTGCGGTCTGCTGGGACAGC
>JAZQXQ010000147.1:0-2555 GCA_045632965.1 Clostridia bacterium | reverse complement strand
AACCGATCTCGCTCCCGGCTGCGTCACAACGCTTTGCGCCGTGACTGTACGCCGCGCTATTTTGGAAGTTACCGGCATGGAAGCGGACATCAAGTGGGTGAACGATCTGCTGCTTTCCGGCAAAAAAATCTGCGGCATCCTGTGCGAAAATGTATGGAGCGGCACCGATTCCCTCGGCATGATCGCAGGCATCGGCGTCAATGTGTACGGCAATGCCTTCCCTGATGAGCTTCAGCCCATCGCGCGCTCGCTGTATCCCACTCACACGCATTCGCCCATCTCCATGGAAAGGCTTGCCGCCGCCATCTGCCGGGAAATCCTGAGCGGCCTTTCTTCCGTTCCCGCGCACATGCAGGAATACCGCAAGCATTGCATCACGCTTGGAAAAGACGTCACCTGGTTTGAAAACGGCCAGCAATACTGCGGCAAAGCGCTGACGACGGACGATAACGGCGCCATTGCCGTACGCGATGAAAGCGGCGTGCTGCGCACCATCGCCTTTGGCGAAGTGAGCATCCGCTCAATTGACGCACAGCAGCCACCTGTGATAAAATAACAAAAAGCTTTCCGGAGGCTCCTGCCAATGAAAAAAAGATTGTTGAGTTTGCTGCTTGTTTTCCTTTTGCTTATGCTCTGCTGCCCCGCACAGGCGGATATCAGCAATTTCTTTTTGCGCACGCGCTACGGCCAGCTTACTTCTTATGAAAACATCCCCTTCCGCTACGCGCTGAAGGTATACAGCGGCTTTAGCATGTACAGCGACGAAAAGCTCAATGAGATGTGGAACAATCTGCAGCTCAAAGAAGATGACGACGAGATTTACGATTTCCGCTACTGGCTTTCGCCCGATAATACCTACGAATTTCAGGTACAGGTGAAGGAACAGACCTATGATTCCTTCGCCACCGAGGTCTCAAAAGCGCCGGAATACATTTCGCTGATTGAAGACAGCATGACAGCCGCCGGATATTTCAACATCCGCCAGCTGCATAACGGCATCCTGCGCGCTACGCCCGAAGGCAAAATGCTGGAAACGGCCTATGCGTTTTCCCTCAAGCTCAGCAGCGGCCAGCAAGTAGATATCACCGTGGTGTATTACGACTGCTACTACGAAGATATCGAATACATCTTTGAAATCACAGCCTACAACGGCGATTACGAAACGGCGCAGTATCTGCTTGATCAGATGGTGCAGACCGTTCAGATCACCCCCGCGCCCACCTATTACTGATTGACGGAGGTATCCATGCAGCGCGTAGCTGTTTTTGACTTTGACGGCACCATCATTTACGGCGACAGCGTGGTCAACATGCTGCAAATCGGCCGCAGGCAGGGCAAGGTATCCTTTTCCCTGCTGCTGAAGGCCGCGATCGCCGGGGCGCTGTATCATTTGGGCTTTATCAGCGCCATCTCCTCCAAGCGCGCCGCCCATGCCTTCCTGGCAGAAATGAGCGATGCCGACCGCGAAAAATTCCTGCGGGAATTTGCTCAATCTTTGTTCAACCGCGCCCGTCCCGAGGCGATCCGTCAGCTCAATGCCCACAAAACAGCCGGCGATCACGTCATTTTGTGCAGCGCCAGCGGGGATTGCTATATGCAGTATGTCGCGCCGCTGCTCGGCGTGGATGCGCTTTTGTGCACACCCTGCGACGAAAAGGGCCTGCCCTGCGGAGAAAACTGCCGCGGCAAGGAAAAAGTGCGCCGCGTGAACGCCTACCTGCTGGAAGCAGGCATGGAAAATGCCGTGCTGGCCGCGGGCTACGGCGATACGCTGGGCGATGCACCCATCCTGCGCAAATGTAATAATCCCGTACTGGTGCGCCCCAAAAAGAAACTGAAAAAAGCCCTGCCAAACGCCACCGTGGCGAACTGGGAGGACATAAAAAAGAGCTGAGTTGTCAGCTCTTTTTTATTGCTTGGGCTTGGGCTTAAAGCACAGCGCAGCGAGAAAACCAAAGAATATCGCCGCCGCAATGCCGCCCGCCGCCGCTGCCAGTCCGCCGGTAAAGGCGCCCAGTATGCCCGTTTCCTGCACGGCATGGATCGCCCCCTGTGCCAGCGTATGGCCAAAGCCCGTCAGCGGCACCGTAGCGCCCGCGCCGGCAAAGCGCACCAGGGGCGTATACAACCCCAGCGCGCTCAAAATCACGCCCGCCGTGATATAGCACACCAGGATGCGCGCAGGGGTCAGCTTGGTTTTAAGGATGATGATTTCACCCAGCGCACACAGCGCGCCGCCCACTAAAAAAGCCTTCAGATACATCAATATCATCCCTGCACCCCCTCGATCACCACCGCATGCGCAATGCCGGGAATCGTCTCGCCCTGCTGGCTGGTGGTGGGGCTGAGCAGCGCACCGGTGGCCATAAACAGCACGCGTTTCCACACGCCCTGCTGAATGTTGGGCAGAATATGCGCGCACAATACGCTGGCGGAGCATCCGCAGCCCGAGCCGCCGGCGTGGCTGTCCTGCTCCGGATGAAAAATCGTCAGCCCGCAGTCCATCATCTTATCCTGCGGCAATTTGTGCCCCAGCTTTTCCGCCCATTCCAGCA
>JAZQXQ010000146.1:0-5383 GCA_045632965.1 Clostridia bacterium | reverse complement strand
GTAGAAGTGGGGGATACGCATCCATTCGTGGCGCACGCAGTCGTCGATCACGCACTCGCCGCCGTAATATTTTTCGTTCAGCTCGTAATGCACCTTGCTGAGCGTATCGGCGGTCAGCGGGATGCCCGCTTCCTCCATGCGATGGCTCTCGCGCTCGAAGGCGGCGAACATCGTCTGACGGAAGACCGTGCCGCGGAATTCCTCCAGCAGCTGATTGGCAAGATACGCGCTGGCCTTTTTGTCGTCCTTATACTCGTTCATCAGCGCGTGCATCAGCAGCATTTCGTTGCAGGTGGAGGCGACCTCCGCCACGAACAGCGAATAGCCGGCCTTGGCGTAGGGCAGGGCCTCGTTGCTGTGATAGGTGTGCATGGCGTGGCCCAGCTCGTGCGCCAGCGTCATCGCGCCGTTGAGGTTATCGGTATGGTTGAGCAGCACGTAGGGGTGGGAATCGTACACGCCCCAGGAATACGCACCGGAGTGCTTGCCTTCGTTTTCGTATACGTCGATCCAGCCCTCGGTGTAGGCCTTGTCCAGCAGCTCGGCGTAACGCTCGCCCAGGGGCTTGAGGCCCTTCTTGACCACCTCAAAGGCTTCGGGGTAGGTCATTTCCATGTCGAAATCGCTGACGATGGGCACGTACAGATCGTACAGGTGCAGTTCGTCAACGCCCAGCGTCTTTTTGCGCAGAGCGAGGTATTTCTGCATGGCGGGCAGGGCATTTTCGACGCTTTCAAGCAGATTATCATACACCTTGACGGGGATGCGGTCGGGATGCAGAGAAGCTTCCACAGCGCTGTTAAAGCCGCGGACGCGGGCATGGAAAACATCGTGCTTGACGTTGTAGCGGTAGGTGGTGGAGATGGTGGAGCGGAAGTCGGCGTACATCTTCATCATTGCTTCGTACGCGCCCTTGCGCGCCTCGCGATTGCGGGAGTGCAGCAGGCGGCCGAAGGTAGCGCCGGAAGGCTTGACGTCGCTGCCGTCCTCATCCTTGACGATGGGCTTGGGCATATCCACATCGCTGAGCATGGTGAAAATGCTGTGCGGCGTGCCCATCACTTCACTTGCCATGGCCAGCAGCTTTTCCTGCTCGGCGGGCAGGGTGTGGGGCTTGTCGCGCAGGATATCCTCGATGAACACATCGTACTCGCTGAAATCGGGATCGTTCATCATTTCTTTGAGGGTTTCTTCGGGCAGGGCGAGCAGCTCGGGCTGCAGGAAGGCGGCGGCGCCGGCGGCGCGTGCGGCCAGACCCTGAATGGGGGTGAGCAGAAGCTGCGCTTCGCTGTCGGCGCCGTCTTCATCCGAGCGCATGCGCGCATAGGTGAACAGCGTTTCGATCATGCGCGTGCCCTCAAAATTCATGCGGATGGCCTTGCGGGGATCATCCTTTACATGGCCCTGGCAGGCGGCAAATTCTTTGAGCGCTGCTTCGGCCTTTTCAAACAGCTCGTCAAAAGCCTCGGTGCCGTTCAGGATGTCATTTAAGTTCCACATCCATTTGGGATCCATTTCGCAGCGTTTTTTTAACTGATTCATATTCATCCTCCATAATAATGGGTATATATACAGTGTCCAAAGTCAATGTAGCACGGCTGGGGCGCACTGTCAAGCGCGAGCGCGCGCGAAATTGTGCGAATTGATGAAAGACTGCGCAAAGAAACGCGCAAGCTTGTGCAAGACTTGAAAAATGGACGAAAATAGCTTATAATGCAATGTGGGTCATTATGAACGGAGGATTTATGTTTTCAGGCTTCAGCAGCGATTTGCTTTCCTTCTGCGCGGACATCCGCTTTAACAACAATAAAGCCTTTATGGATGCGCACAGACAGGAATATTACCAGAAAATGCGCGATCCCTACTATGCCTTCATCCAGGCGCTGGCGCCCGTGATGCTGGAGATAGACGGGGATATGGAAGTGCGGCCGCACAAGTGCCTGTCGCGCATCAACCGCGATACGCGCTACACCAAGGATAAATCGCCCTACCGCGATCATCACTGGGTGGCGTTCAGGCAGGCGGCTATCCCTAAGGATGGCATGCCGTTCTTCTGGTTTGAAATCAGGCTGGAGGAAATCAGCTGGGGTCTTGGCGTGTGGGGAGAGAACCGCAATATGTTTGACGCCCTGCGCCGCCGGATGGAAGCCGATCCCCGGGAGATGCAAAGAATTCTGCAATTGGCCAATGACGCCGGCTTTGCGGCGGACGGTCAGCGGTGGAAAAAGATGAAGCCGCCGGCAGGTCTTCCGGTATCGCTGATTCCCGTTTATAATGTCAGATCGCTTTATTTTGAAAAGCAGAACATCGATCCACAGTGGATCTTTGAACCAACGATCGTCGACCGCGTGGCGAAGGATTTCAGGGCGCTTAAGCCTGTATGGAAATTGCTGCGCGGGCTGAGCGATACAGGGGAGGATATAGTATGATGAATTACCAGGCGCTTAAGAGCGGGACGGACGTCCGCGGCTGCGCTCTGGGCCCCAAGGCCGTGCTGACAAACGAAGTGGCGCTGTGCATCGGCGGCGCGTTTATTACCTGGCTGAGCGACAGGACGGGCAAGCATCCCAATCAGCTGACGGTGGCCATCGGCCGCGATTCGCGTATTACAGGCCCTGATCTTCTGGCTGCCTGTGCCGAGGGTATGGCGCGCAGCGGCGCGAAGGTGTGGGACTTTGGCATGTGCACCACGCCCGCCATGTATATGAGCCTTTTGACGGAGGGCTTCAAATCTGATGCCTCCATCATGGTGACGGCCTCGCACCATCCCAGCGACAGAAACGGTCTTAAGTTCTTCCTGCCCGAGGGCGGCATTTCGTCCACCGATCTGAGCATGATCCTCTCCATCGCCGGCAGCACTGCGCCCGTGGCGAAGGAGCACGACAACATTGAAAAGCGTGACTTCCTGCCCGTATACAAGCAGCAGCTGATGGACCGTATCCGCAAGGGGCTGGATACCGATGTTGCCTGTCCTTTGCTTGGATTGCATGTGGTGGTGGACGCCGGCAACGGTGCGGGCGGCTTCTATGAAGAGATGCTGCGCGAGTTGGGTGCGTGGACCGAGGGTAGCCAGTTCCTCGAGCCTGACGGCACCTTCCCCAACCATATTCCCAATCCTGAGAATAAAGAGGCCATGGCGGCCATTTCTTCCGCTGTCAAGCGCGTGGGCGCGGATCTTGGCCTGATCTTTGATACCGACTGCGACCGTGCGGCGATTGTCGACCGTACGGGCCGGGAAATCAACCGTAACCGCCTGATTGCGCTGATTTCCGCTGTGCTGCTGGAAAAAAAGCCGGGCAGCACGATCGTGACGGACTCTGTCACCTCTTCCGGCCTTGCGCAGTTTATTGCCGAGTGGGGCGGCGTGCATTACCGCTATAAGCGCGGCTACCGCAATGTGATTGACGAGGCCATCCGCCTCAACGAAGCGGGCATTGACTGCCCCCTGGCGATTGAGACCAGCGGCCACGCGGCGCTGCGGGAGAATTATTTCCTTGATGACGGCATGTATCTGACCACCGTTCTGCTGGTGGAGGCCATGCGCCTCAAGCAGGAAGGCAAGGAGCTTTCGAGCCTGCTGGAGGGCTTGCGCGAGCCGGTGGAGAGCATCGAGCTGCGCCTGAACATCACCGACGAAGAAAACTTCCGCGACGTCGGACGCGTGGCGATTGAGCAGGTGATGGATCACGCCTCCTTTACCGAGGGCTGGCATATCGCCCCCGATAACCGCGAGGGCGTGCGCATCAATTTTGATCTGGATGACGGGCTGCAGAACGGCTGGTTCCTGCTCAGATTGTCCGTGCACGATCCCGTGCTGCCGCTCAATGCCGAGAGCGATGTAAAGGGCGGTATCAACCAGATGCTTACCAAGCTGCTTTCTGTGCTGGAAGGTGCAGAGAACATAGATATTGAACCCATTCGTAACTATCTGTCCGGCGAGGGCAAATAAGCGCGCCGCGCAAGAAAAAGGAGACGAAATCATGGATATCCAGCAAAAGACGATCAATACCATCCGTACGCTTTCTGTCGACATGGTGCAGAAGGCCAACTCCGGTCATCCCGGCGCGCCCATGGGCATGGCGCCGATGGCGTACGCCGTGTGGGCCGACGCCATGAGCCATAATCCCAAGAATCCCGACTGGCACAACCGCGACCGCTTTGTGCTGTCCAACGGCCATGCCAGCGCGCTGCTGTACTCTCTGCTGCACCTGTTCGGCTACGGCCTGACGATGGATGATCTTAAGTCCTTCCGCCAGTGGGGCGCCAAGACCCCCGGCCATCCCGAATATAAGCACACCCCCGGCGTTGAAACCACCACCGGTCCTCTGGGCCAGGGTATCGCCAATGCCGTTGGTTTTGCCATTGCCGAAACCATGCTGGCCGCCAAGTTCAACAAGCCCGGCTTCCCCGTGGTGGATCACCGCGTGTTTGCTTTCTGCGGCGACGGCTGCATGATGGAAGGCGTGGCCGCTGAAGCTGCCGCGCTGGCCGGCACCCTCAAGCTGGGCAAGCTGACCATCCTCTACGATGACAACGATATCTCCATCGAAGGCAACACGGATATCGCCATGCGCGAGGACATAGGCGCCCGCTTTGCCGCCTACGGCTGGCAGGTAATCAATGTGGATGACGGCAACGACTGCCAGCAGATCCTCTCTGCCATTTCCGAAGCCCGCCGCGATGAGCGTCCCAGCCTGATTATCTGCAAGACCATCATCGGCTACGGCTGCCCCGCCAAGCAGGGCACGGCCGGCTGCCACGGTTCTCCTCTGGGCGATGAAAACGTGCTGGCGATGAAGAAGACCCTGGGCATGCCCGAAGATACCTTCTTTGTGGATGACGAAGTGTACGCGCATCTGGCCGAGTGCAACCGCCGCGGCGAGCAGCGCGAGGCCGACTGGAACGACATGATGGCCCGCTACGCCGAGGAATATCCCGAACTGAAGGCTGAGTATGACGCCTGGATGGCCAATGAGCTGCCCGAAGGCTTCTGCAAGGACGAAGAGCTGTGGCAGTACGAGGGCAAGATCGCTACCCGCGCCACCTCCGGCACGATGATCAACCGCCTGGCCAAGCGTCTGCCCAACCTTGTTGGCGGCAGCGCCGACCTGGCTCCCTCCAACAACACCTACATCAAGGACGGCGGCGATTACTCCGCCGAAAACCGTGCCGGCCGCAATATGCACTTTGGTGTGCGTGAGCATGCCATGGCTGCGATTTGCAACGGTATGGCGCTGCACGGCGGTCTGCGCGTATTCTGCGGTACTTTCTTCGTGTTCAGCGATTACATGAAGCACTCCATCCGCATGAGCGCCATCATGAAGCTGCCCGTCACCTATGTGCTGACCCACGATTCCATCGGCGTCGGCGAGGACGGCCCGAC
>JAZQXQ010000145.1:0-6545 GCA_045632965.1 Clostridia bacterium | reverse complement strand
GGAACATGCTGACGGCGGCAACGCCCAGCAGGCCCTTACCGGTGGTGCGCAGGAAATCGCGGCGGGAGAAATCATTGCTCATTGGAAAGTACCTCCATATTATTGATCTGTGTGAAAACGTTCTCATCACAAGGACGCTGTTATTATTATAGCCCTCTTTTTGATTGGTGTCAATCGATATTACAAAAACGAATCATTTATTTTCTCATTGGTCTTGTTTATCGCGCTGAGTTTATCTGAATTTGACAATTGCGGTCTATACTGATATTTGTAAAAATCTGCATGGATGGAGAATTGCAATGAAACCCATTGGCATCGTCACCGACAGCACGTCGAGCATTACCCCCGCCATGGCGCAGGAAATGGGCGTCATGGTGCTGCCCATGCCTTTTTATATCGACGGCGCATGCTATTATGAAAACGCCGGCCTTTCGCGCGAGGATTTCTTCGCCGCTCAGGCAGCGGAAAAGAATATCACCACCTCCCAGCCTTCCCCCGAAGAGGTAACAAAGTTTTGGGATAAAGCGCTCAAGGAATACAAGCGCATTTTGTATTTCCCCCTCAGCAGCGGTCTGAGCGGTTCGTATTCCACCGCCCGCGTGCTCGCGCAGGAGCATCCCTACACCGACCGCGTGTTCGTGGTGGACGCAGGCCGCGTATCAACGCTCACGCACCAGAGCATCCTTGACGCACTCGCCCTGATGGATGAAGGCTACAAGGCTTATGAAATCAAGGACATCATCGAAAAAAGCCGTTCCGATTTCTCCATTTATATTGCCGTGGAGCAGCTTGATTCCCTGCGCCGCGGCGGCCGCATCTCCGCCACCGGCGCCGCGCTGGGCTCGCTCCTTGGCATCAAGCCCGTGCTTTCGCTGACCGTCGGCAAGCTCGATCTCATCCAGAAGGTGCGCGGCAGCAAGAATGCCCGCAAGGCCCTGATCGCCGCCATCCAGAAAGATCTTTCTACCCGCTTTGCCGCCGCCCGCGACAAGGGCGAAGTGACCGTAATGATCGCCGGCAGCGCCGATGAAAAGACCACTGAAAGCTGGATCAATCAGGTGAAGGAAGCCTTCCCCGGCATGCCCGTACTCTATGATGACCTGCCGCTTAACATCTGCGCGCACATCGGCCAGGGCGGCCTTGGCATCGGCCTTTCCCGCAAGCCCTCTCGCCCGTAAATCTTTATACACCACGCGCCGTTCTCCCTGCGGAGAGCGGCCTTTTGCATATTTTGCCCAATTGTAAATTTCTTTGCCGAAAAGCATCTCATTTGCCCGAAAACAGCGCGGATGATTGTATTCTTACATTATTTATGCTATACTTAATGTGGAATGTTATCTAAAGGAGAAGCCTATGGATTTTCCTGCTATTATCTCAGATAAAAAATACGGCCGCGCACTGACAGACGAGCAGATTGCTTTCTTCGCCAAAGGCGCGGCGGACGGCAGCGTGCCCGATTATCAGCTCGCCGCGCTCTTGATGGCCATTCGCTTAAACGGCATGGACGCGCGCGAAACAGCCTCGCTGACGCTGGCGATGGCGCGCTCGGGCGATATGCTGCACCCCGACGTCGGCGGCAAGGCCGTTGACAAGCACTCCACCGGCGGCGTGGGCGATACCACCACGCTGGTGCTGGTGCCTCTTTGCGCCGCCTGCGGGGCAAAGATCGCCAAGATGAGCGGCCGCGGCCTTGGGCATACGGGCGGCACGGTGGATAAAATGGAATCCATCGGTATGAAAACCACGCTGAGCGAAGAGGAATTTCTCTCGCAGGTGCAGCGCATCGGCTGCGCCGTCGTCGGCCAGAGCGCCGAGCTTGCACCCGCGGATAAGACGCTCTACGCCCTGCGCGACGCCACCGCCACGGTGGACAGCCTGCCGCTGATTGCCTCCAGCATCATGAGCAAAAAGCTGGCTGCCGGAACGGACGGCATTGTGCTGGACGTGAAGGTGGGCTCGGGCGCCATTATGCCCACATACGAGGGCAGCCTGGAATTGGCCAAGGCGATGGTGGATATCGGCCACCGCGCGGGCCGCAACGTGACGGCGCTGCTCACCGGCATGGATGAGCCGCTGGGCTCGCACGTGGGCAACCGCCTGGAGGTCAAGGAAGCCATCGACATCCTGCGCGGCGAAAGCGCCGGCCCGCTTTTGACCGTATCGCTTAAACTGGGCGCGTATCTGCTGGTCGCAGGCGATGTGGCAAAAACGCCCGAAGAAGGCGAAGCAATGCTCAAAAAGGCACTTGAAAGCGGCGCGGGCCTTGAAAAACTGCGCGGGCTCATCCGTGCGCAGGGCGGCGACGAAAGCGTGTGCGATCATCCGGAAACGCTCGCCGATGCGCCCATTATCGCGCCTTTGCATCTTGCCTCTGCCGGCTATATTCGGCAGATGGATACCACGCTCCTTGGCTATGCCTCCCAGGAGCTGGGCGCCGGCCGCAAGCAGAAAACCGACGAAATCGACCCGCGCGTGGGCTTTATCATGCATGCCCGCGTCGGCGATTACCTCCCCGGCGATCAGCCGCTGTGCACGCTTTACGCCCGGGATGAAAAAACGCTGTCCGACGCAAAGGAAATGATCCTGCGCGCCGTCACGCTTTCCGATACGCCCTGCGAAAAGGAAAAGCTTTTGTTCGCCGCCGTCACGCACGAAGGCGTCACGCCCTTTTGATGAATCTGTTTTTGATGAAAGGTAAAAGGTAATGATGATGAAAAAGCTTCTTGCCGTCCTGCTCTCTTTGGTAATGCTGTCAAGCCTTGCGCCCGCCATGGCAGAAAGCGCGCACCTGACAGTGGATGAAATGCTTTCTTTCTGCGATGCCATCCTGTCGGATGCGCTCTCCCAAGCCCCCGTATCCGCCGAAAGCTACGAGGACGGCGGCTATATCTATCAGTTTGAAGAATACGCCCTGTATTCCCCCGACAGCACGCTGACGGCGGATGCCCGCATCACGGGCGTTGAATTGAATAATGTCGACGCTTTGGTTGCCGATATGCGCGGCATCGCCCCCGGCCACACGCTGGATGCGCTGCTGGAAGTATATCCGCTGGATAACGAAAACCTACAGGGCACCCATGGCGAAGTGGTATTGTACATGGCGGGCCTGCTGCCCGGCACGGTCAATGCCGGCCGCGCTGTGCGCAGCGGCTCTCACATGCTGGTGGTGGAACACACCGTGTACACCGCCGAGGGCGAAAACGTAGAAAAGTGCTGCATGGTCTATACGCTGGAAAATAACGCCGTTATCGCCGTGCAGCTGCTGCTGGATGTGCAGGAAATGACGCTCAACGAGGCGCAGGAAGAATTGAACCAGCTCTCCGCCCTGCAGGAAACGAGCGAATACAGCGTTTATGTTTCTGCCACGCCCGAAGCCCTTGACCGCGAGGATCTGTCCTTCAGCGGCCTGGATTTCCTCACCGTCACGCCCGATTCCGCCGCCGCGCAGCTGGGCAATCCCATCAGCGATACCTGGGCGCAGGACGGCGAAGGCTTCATGCGCTCGATGCAGTGGCAGGATGTGCAGTTGGTCTTTGGCTATGACAGCCAGAAGGCCAACAGCCAGTTGATCCTCCTGCAGGTGTACGGCGAAAATGTGGAAGGCCCGCGCAATCTGCATCTGGGCGACAGCCCCGAGAGCGTGACGGCGCGCTTTGAGCGCACGTTCAACGAAGGCGCGCTGCTCTACGGCGACGGTGAAAACGCTCCCTACGCCAAGTATGAAACGCGCAACGACGGCAGCGTGTATATCCTCTATGCCGCCAAGGTGGAGGATGAAACCGTGCTGCTGGCGCTCACCTTTGTGGATAACGAGCTGGTCGACATGACCTGCACTTACCTGTAAGCATCATTTCCTGCCCGAGGGAGGATTTTCCGCATGAAAATCGACCTGACGTGCCCGGTTGAATTGTGGCACCACGCGCTGCCCACGCATGAAGACCCCGTCTGCCGTTTGCAGCTGTTCAATCTGACGGAACAGACCGTAAGCAGCATTCAGGCGGTCTTTTCGTGCTACGATCAGACGGGCGCGCTGATGTCCCGTCAGGTAGAGCGCGTGCAGGGCCTCACGGGCGAAAGCCGCAGCGCCTTTGAAATGGCGATTGAGCTGGAAAACGGCACGCAGATCGCCGGGCTTGATTTCTCCATCGAAAAGGTGTGGTTCATGGACGGCACCGTGTGGCGTCACGTCATGGGCCACGGCAGCGAGTATACGCCCAATAATCTCCCCTCCGGCCGCAGGCTGGATGTGCTGCGCTATCTTGCCGGCCCCGACGCCATGGGCTTCCCCAGCGATCAGGGCGCCGTATGGGTATGCGTGTGCGGCCGTCCCAACAGCCCCGGGGCCGACAGCTGCCGCCGCTGCGGACGGCAGAAGCGCGATGTGTTCACAAGCTTTAACGAAGCCTCGGTGGAAACCATCATTTTCAATCACGAAAGCGCCATGAAAGAAAAAGCCCGCCGCGAGCGCGTCGAAAAGCAGCGCATCGCCGACGAGCAGGCCGAGCTTCTCCGCAAAAAGAAAAAGCGCCGCCGCACGATCTTTTTGAGCGTCACGCTGTCTCTTTTGCTCATTCTTTCCGCCTGGGGCATTTATTTCCACGGCATCCCCTATTACCGCTATTATACCGCCAGAGGGCAGATGGAAAACGGCGTGTATTCCTCCGCCCGCGCAGAATTTGTCAATCTTTCCGCCCTGCGCGGCAAGTATTCGCTGCCGCTGAAAATCGACACGCTGGGTATTGACTTTGACCTTCTGGACAGCGTTTTCTATTACAAGAGCGCCACGCTTGTGCAGGAATGCGACTACCGTCAGGCCAAGGCCTCCATGCAGACGGGCACCATCACCTCCCTTAAAACCGCGCAGGATGCTTTCGATGCATTAAGCGGCTATGAGGACAGCGCCGCGCTTGCCAAGGCCGCGCGCTATCAGCGTGCCGCGCATCTGGCCGCCACCGGACAGTACGAAAACGCCGTCGCCGTGTATGATGAAATCATCGGGTACGAAAGCAGCCGGGAACTGAAAAATGCCGCCGTGTACGCCTGGGCTGCGCAGCTGATGACGCAGAAGGATTACACCGCCGCCCGCGAAAAATATCTCTCGCTCGGCACGTATTCCGACGCCGCCACCCAGGCCAACGACTGCCTCTACCAGCCGGCGCTCTCCGCCATTGACAGCGGCAATTACCTGGGCGCCATCACGCTGCTCACGCAGCTTGATTCCACCTATCAGAATACCACGCTGCGCTTGCAGGAAGCGTATTACGGCGCGGCCACGCAGTATTTTGAGCAGCAGAATTATGATACCGCCGCCGATTATTATCTGCTGGCGGGCGATTATCTGGATGCTTACTCGCAGGCCACCGCCTGTCTGTATGAGCCTGCCTACGCGCTGATGCAGCAGGGCGATTATGCCGCCGCCAAGGAAAGCTTTGACAAGATTCTCTCCTTCCGCAATTCCCAGCAGCTCTCGTGGGAATGCTCCTACCTGCTGGCGCTGAATGAATACGAGGCGGGCAATTATTCCCAGGCCTGTCTGCTGCTGGAAAATGCCCTTGAATACGAGCCCGCGGCTGATCTGATGCAGGAATGCACGTATCTTCCCGCCGTGGCGCTGCAGCAGCAGGGCGAATTGCAGACTGCGCTGACGATGCTTGAATCCATCTCCGGCTACCGCGATGCGGATGACCGCGTCAGCCTCATCCGTTATGATCTGGCTGCTGCCATGCTGGAAAGTCAGAAATACGCCGAGGCCATCGCCGCCTTCACCGCGCTTGGCGAATATGAGGACAGCGAGGATCAGCTGAAAAACGCCCAGTATGCCTACGCGCTGCAGCTTCTTGATAACGGCCAGTATCAGGACGCCTCCGACCGTCTGTTTGCGCTCTCCCCCTTCAAGGACAGCGATGCGCATTACCAGAAGGCGCAGTATCTGCTGGGTCAGCAGGTGTATGAAACGGGCGATCTGAACGCCGCAGCCATGCACTTCTTTAACGCCGGAGAGTATGAAGGCGCTGCCCAGCAGTACGGCAAGTGCATGTACACGCTGGCGGAAAACGCGCTGGCGAAGGAGGATTTTGAGGCCGCCGCCGGATATCTGAGCATGATTCCCGATTATGCCGACGCTGCCTCTCTGCGCCGCAAGAGCGTGTATCTCTCCGCCTCCCTGCGTCGTGACGCGGGCGATCTGAGCGCCGCTGCCGAATTGTTTGCTTCCATTCCCGATTACGAAGACGCCTCCGCACAGGCCGAAGCCTGCTACGACGCTTACTATCAAGAGGCCTACACCGCTGCGCAGCAGGCCATTGCCGACAAACGCTACGGCGATGCGTTGGCTGCGCTCGCCGGCATTTCGCGCGAGAACATTTCCGCAAAGTACGCCGACATCGATGATATGTACAATCTGGCCAACTACGAATACGCCAATGCGTTGTATGCCGATAAAAAGCCCTATGAAGCGCTCAAATATTACAACAACATCCTCGATTACAAGGATGTAAAGAGCGAAAAGCTCGATCGCGTGTGCTATCGCATCCTCGGCCTGTGGG